>NZ_LECT01000055.1 GCF_001027925.1 Rhodopirellula islandica
CGGGGGTGTGCTGCTACGCAGCGACCCCCGGCTACCATCTGACATCCCTACCGGGATGGAGAAAGACAGAAGCCGGAAGAAAATTTGCATCCGCTATCAGAGCGCCAATAGCAAACATTTAGCAGTCCAGAGCAGTGCGCGCCGCTTCCCATGCTCGGCCCTCTCCCTCGCGGACGCCTGAACGGCGTCGCTCGACCTAGTATATCGCGGTTGCTCTCCCCAAACTTCGTTTCAGGAGAGGTGCACCATGTGGAAATCCGCCGAGAAGCGATGTCAGAAATCGGCAGACCTCAGAGAGTGAACGTGTGAGCGAGGCTCCAACCGTCCTGAGGGGCCCCGTCATTCGTCCCAAACGCCACAATTGCGACGGAACGCATCACCAGAGCGTCTCCTCGCACGCATTGCGGGCAATGATCCGATTGTGAGGGCCAGCCAAGCGCCGCGAGATCCTTTTTCAAAGTCGCCGCAGTGTCGGCATCCAACCAAGGGGTACGTTTGACTAAGTCATCGTTTCTCCTTTTCCGGTCGTTCGAATCATGTCTTCCCTGGACGTCACGTTCGAAATTCTCAAGCAAAACACGTCTCCCTGTGCCGGCGAAGTGTTGCAACTCGGCGCAGCGAGCGACGATCGGTCCACGCGGCAACGTTGTCTGCATGCGATGGCGCATCGCAAAGACGTCAAAACGCTCAATTGGCTCATCAATCGTTTTGAGAAGTGTCACGACGACCTCCTGTCTGCTCTGACCACTTCCAAAGTCGAGATCGATGCGGGGTGCTTGGGCAGCGTCGTCACCAAACAACTCGCCAAAGGCGGCTGGAATCAATCCGTGGGCTTGCGATTGATCGAGATGATCGACTGCTTGAACCAAACCGCCGCTCTCGAGACCTTGATTCATTTGGCCCAGCATCACGAAGACTCGTTGATTCGCGCCGCTTCGGGGGAAGTCACACTGTCCCTGGTCTGCCCGCTCTCCAAGCCCATTCGTCAGCGAGCCCCTGAGCACCGCATCTACCCCGAGTCCGAACGATTCCGCCAGCGAATCACAGAACAACTGGCCGCCGCGGTCGAGCGACACAACGCTCATCGCAACAACGATTTGCTGGATGCCTTCTTGGTCATCTCAGACTGGAACGATGCTTTGCTGCAGCGGTTGCTCAGCGATGAATCCTCCACCCAAGAAACGCTGCTGCGCCGCATGCGGACGAGCGAGCATCAAGCGGTGCTTCAGCTTCTATCGGGCTTCATCCGACGTCGCAAAGTTTCGGGACCGATGGTTGGACTGATCCTTCGCCGACATGACGCGATGTTCTGCGAAGCATTGTTGGATGCCATCGGCGAATCCCCCACGCCTGTCACTTCGATCAATTTGCGGGAATACGGATTGCCTGATTGTTTGCGTGGAGGCGAATCCTTCATGCGGTCCCTTGGCAGCGATCGTGACGCTGCCATGTGCAACGCTTACTCGATCGCGATGCCCCATGAGTCCGAATCCGTTCACATGGTTCTGGCGATGCTGGAACGAGGGGGCGAACACAGCGTCCGAGTTGCCGAAGTCTGCTTGAAACGGATCGAAGCGCCGTCGTTGGCAGACTGGATCGCGGACCTGCAAGCAGCCAGTGAACAGCAAGCCGCCCTGGACCAAGCAACCGCGAACTCCCAAGCCTATCAACGCGTCCCCGAAATCGATCGTCAGATTGATTTGCTGAACGGATTGGTGGAACTCTCCGACCACGACTCACCATCGCTGGCCCAAGCCGCGCAAGCCTTGCTGGTTCATCTGAACACCCACGAAGCGCTCCCGATCTTCGCCGGACTCACCCCCGACGTCGGTCGTCGACTCGGTCGCATCCTGATGCAAGTCGACTCCAGCACGCTGGACGTCATCCGCCATGGCCTGCGTCACGCGGTCATGCAAAACCGACTCGATGCGATCGCGTTCACAGAGTCACTTGGCCTGATCGACTTGATGATCGATCCGCTTCGAACGATTGCCGAAACCGATCACCAGGTTGCCAAACTGCGAGCCGCCCAAGCACTTGCACATGGAACCGGAACACAATCAGAGACCGTGCTGCGAGAACTCTGCGCCGTTCCAACAGGGTCTCTCCGAGATGCCGCGTTTGCGGCCATGAAAGAGCGAGGATTGGTCGCATGAGTTTTCTCCACCACATGGACCGCCTGCCGTCGCTTGTCGAGTTCACCGAATCAGTGCTGCACCCATCGCGGTTGCTGATGAATGTCACCCGCATGACGGACTTGGCACCACAATACGAAACCACCGCCAACCACTCATCCATTCCGATCGTGTTTTTTGCTGGCGTTGCGATGGCACTGGTCGCGATCGGCGGTGCCTTGACATGGCACTACCGCACACGCGAACCCGAAGTCCCAACCAGCGACGCTCTGACCATGGAATTGTGTCGGGCACACTGCCTGCCAATTTATCACCGTGGCTTGATCGTTCGCTTGGCTACCGCGGCTGAACTGCCTCACACCGCGGAAATGTTTCTGTCAGCTTCGCATTTCGACAACGCGGTCGCGAAAGCCAAACAAGTCGTCCGGTTGCGCCGTCATCACCAAAGCTGGTTGGGCGAAATTCGCCGCACACTCTTTGACTCGTGAGCCGCATGCATCTCAATCACGCGTCAATCCGGGTGGGAAGATCAACCGCCGCTGCAACACGATCTGCCGGTGACAACCAACGCGGCACCGCACAGAAATGAGCCTGCCGTTGGAATTGCTCCGGCGGTGAAAAGATCGAACGCTGGAACTCAAACGCCTGTCACTTCACAAGCCTTGTAGACGACCTTGGTTTGCCGAAAACCAATTCGCTCGTACAGCTTGACCGCGTGTGAGTTGGCCGTGGTGACTTCCAGGTGCATGCGTTCCAACCCCGCGGATCGAAATCCCGCGGCGGATCGCATCATCAGCAATCGTCCCAAGCCGTTTCCGCGGTGCTCCGGAACAACACCCAGGTTTTGCACCGCACCCCATTCGTCCAGATCCAGCCCTTGGATGGTTCCCACAGCGAGGGGACGGCCTCCCGGACGATCTCGATAGCGGATCAACCAAGTCGCTTCCGGAACAAACGTGGCGCGACTGGCGATTTCTCGCATCAATCGCAAACAACCGTCTCGCCGTCCCAAACAAGGGAAAACATCCGCGTCCATCTCACAGCGGAAAGACTGAAACTTCGCCGCCGCATGTTCGCGAATCAGACCTTCGTCAAACGCGACCAACTCGTAACCACGAGCGGCCAAATCGGCTGCGTCCCAGGATCCGCTCCACTGGCGCAGGTCCATCTCCATGCGGTAACGGCGAAAGTAAGTCATGCCCACTCGGGTTGCCCCCTTTCCGGGATCACGGTCTCTTGTGAACAATCCAGTTTACCACATCAGCTGACTTTCGAGATGCAACCTGACACCCGATCCCAGCCCTTTGCCCCTTTGTTCGATGACGTGATCGTTCTGACCGGTCCGACCGCTTCGGGCAAAACAGAATTGGCTCTGCGGGTTGCGGAAACTCTCGCGGCCAAAACGAATGGCCGGCAAAAACTCGAAATCCTTTCACTCGATGCCATCGCGGTCTACCGCCGCATGGACATCGGGTCAGCCAAACCCACCCCCGACCAACTGGACCGAGCCCCCCATCACCTGATCGATCTGGTCAATCCCTGGGACGAATTCAGCGTCGCTGAATACTTGCAATCCGCCCACGCTCGCGTCCGCGAGATCAAGGACCGCGGCAATCGCCCGATGTTCGTCGGAGGCACCCCGATGTATTTGAAAGGCGTTCTGCGGGGGTTCGATGCCGGACCGCCCGCGGACGAAGCCTTCCGCCAAGCCGTCGAAGAGGACTTGCGGCAACATGGCATCGGCGCACTGCGTGAACGATTGCAACAAGTCGACCCGTTGTCGGCGGCCAAAATCGACCCGGGAGATTCGCGACGGATGATTCGGGCGCTCGAGTTTGCTCGTGCAACCGGAACCCCCATCAGCCACCGTCAATTGCAATTTGAGTCGGCACGAGCCAGCCACGAAGGCCTCGTCTTCGCGCTTCGTGTGCCACGCCCGATTCTGCATCAACGAATCGAACAACGCGTCGAAGCGATGTTCGACGAAGGCTTGGTAGCGGAAGTCCAAAGCCTTCTGGCACTGGACCACCCCCTTTCCAAAACGTCCCGCCAAGCGGTTGGCTACCGTGAAATCATCGAAGCAATCGCGGCCGGGGAAGCCCCTGAAACCGCGGCAGAACAAGTCGTCTTCCACACCCGGCGTCTGGCCCGACGCCAAGAAACCTGGCTCCGTTCATTCTCCGAAATTCGCGGCCTCGGTTCCTTCGAAGCCGACTCTGCACCGGACATCGATCAGTGCGTCGAAACGATGGTCAAAGCCATTGCCTCATTCGATCGTTGAAACGGTCTCGGGCGAGCTTGATTCGCAAATCCAGTTCCAGTCCTCGTCGCTTTGAAAGTGCTCCCGCGAAAAATACATCGCACGGTTGTTTCGCAAATGCCACACCAGCGTTTCGTCGATCCACTCGATTCTCAAACATTCCTCACGAGACAAACGGATGCCGTTGTTCTCGTTGACGCTGACAACTTCCTCGGGGCTGATCCATCCATGCTGTCGCCAGGACGTTTCCTGAGTTGGAATCGATGTCCAACGCCAACTGTTGTAAAAGTATCGTGTGGTGCTGAGGGCCAGAATCAGCAACCCCGCGGCAATGACCCAGAATCCAAAGTGCCAGGCGATGAACATCGCCACCCCGTAAACGACAATCAACCCGCCGTTTCGAATCATGATCCGCCGCACCGCTTTCTGGTCCACTGGCACATGAAGCGTGACTTGCCCGTCGAACGAAATCGCCGACTCAGGACGTTCCCCCAATTGCTGGCAGTTCCGTTCCACGACGGCGTCTGGATCCAACTGAGCTGCATCATGTTGCTGCCAGATCGCTTGCAGGTGATTCCAAACGGCCTTGTCAAACCGCTCAAACAAACGCGTGGAGAGGTAGAGCTGAACGTAGGGGCCTTCCAACAGCGGAACTCGAACACCGTGCCTGGTGGATTGAGCCTGCCTGCAGTAGTCCGCGTTCAAAAGATGGGTCCGCTCACCATCGTTGAACAGCAAACCCCACGGCACGAACCGGCCGACCGCACGCCCCACCAAATCCGGCCGCTGCTTCAATGCCCGCCGTGCTCGCCGGGAAGAACTGACGTACTGCGTCGCAATCGCGAATCCACATCCAACGCCGATGCAGGTGAAGATCAGCCCAACCGATTCGGAATCCAATCCTTCTCGAACCGCATTGATGATTGTGACCACGGCACCAATCGCAAACGCGGGAATGAGAAACCCCCACATCAAAACCGCTAAAATCATCCACAACTCTCGTTCTGGAATCAATCGCCGAATGTCGTCTTCGGTGATCTCGCCATCGAAGGCGAGAAAGCAGCCGACTTGATCGGAGTTCGTGATGGGGTCGGGGTCCGAACCATTCAGTTGCATCGATGACGCGTACGGATTGACCGACGCTCGATCCGATTCGGACGTCGAGGTCGGCTCGACTTCGCTGCCATCGTCCGTCATTCCGGCGGACGCCAACCGTACGTTTCCGTCAAACCGCCGCAGACAATTTCGCGAAGCTGTCCCAACCGAACCGGCTTGCGAAGAATCTTGTAGGCCCGCATCCGAGCCGCTTCCCGCTCGATCGCTTCGTCCATCAGGGCGCTCATCAGCACATACGGCATCGAATTGGGACGCTGCGACAAGATCCGCATCACGTCCAATCCGGTCACACGAGGCATGTGCACATCGAGCAGCACCATGTGAATCGCAGTCTTTTCAATGACACGGAGCGCTTCATCACCGTCGGCGGCTTGAGCAGTGTGCACGCCACGGCGCGCGAGAGCCTCACAAACCACGCCGCGAAAATCGGCGTCGTCGTCGGTCACCAAGACTGTTGGGATCATGCCAGCGTCGACCATGGCTCATCCACATCCCCGCAAACAAAGAAAAACTTGATCACTGTTGATCGTGATTCCATCCATTATACGTCACAGGCTCGGTTTTGGGTTGCCTTGCCAACAAGAGCGTTTTTCCCGCACGATCCGTTCAATCGGGCCAAGCATTCCCTCCGTGTGAGCAGCCGCCGCCTGCCGTTGGCCCGGCAATTCCCCCGGCATTCGAACATCCCGGCTATCATGGAACCCGCGTCGTGGCCCCGTTCCAAGACGACACCTTTTCCATCGGAGTCATCCGTCACCGGAGCGTTTGCCCTTGAATTCCAAAGCGACCTCGTCCGCCGCTCCTCGCCGCGATACCCCCCCTTCGCCACCAACGGCAAGCAACGCCCCGGCAGATGTCTCGGCGGTGGCCGAGCTTTCGAAACGCGTCATCGGCAACGTCGAAAACGCGATCGTGGGCAAACGGAAACAACTGGTTCTTTCGATGGTCGCTTGGCTCAGCGGCGGACACATTTTATTGGAAGACGTTCCCGGTGTGGCCAAAACCATGCTGGCCCGAGCGCTGGCGAAAAGCCTGGGCTGTCACTTCAAACGAGTCCAATGCACACCGGATTTGCTTCCCACGGATGTGACCGGCACTTCAATCTTCAACCAGAAGAACTCGGAATTCGAATTTCGGCCCGGCCCGGTGTTCACCCAAATTTTGCTCGCCGACGAAATCAACCGAGCCACGCCACGAACACAAGCCTCGTTGCTGGAAGCGATGGCGGAAGCCCGGGTCACCGTCGACGGAAAATCCTACACACTGACTCCGCCCTTCCTTGTCATCGCGACTCAAAACCCCGTCGACCACGAAGGCACGTTCCCGCTCCCTGAGGCACAACTGGACCGTTTCCTGATGCGGTTCTCGTTGGGGTATCCCTCCATCGAAGAAGAGCTGCGGATGTTGGATCTGTTGCAATTCAAGCACCCAGTCGATTCGATGACCGCCGTTGCAACCGCCGAGCAATTGGTGGCGGCTCAACAGGCGATTCGGTCCGTTCACGTTGACCCGCGAGTCCGTCACTACCTGCTGCAAATCGTTCACCAAACGCGCCACAACGAGAACCTGGCCCTGGGGGGCAGCCCCCGCGCAACGATCGCCTTGTTCCGGTGCGGACAAGCGATGGCGGCCATCCGGGGACGCACGTTCGTCACCCCCGATGACATCAAAAAAATCATCGCCCCCGTGATGAATCATCGACTGATCCTCCGACCCGAAAGTCGCCTGCGAAAAATGACCACAGAAAAGGTGCTGGAGGAAATTCTCAGTGAGATCGCGGTGCCAACCATCTCATCATGACCAACCAAGGCACCGCTGCGGATTCCAATTCTGGCCCGCCCGCTCCTTCGCGTTGGCTGACAATCGTCGTCGTGTGCGCGATCGTTGTTTTCCTGGGAATGGTCGCGGGCGCCGGGTTGTGGATGACCGCCGCGATCACGGTCGCCTCGGTCGTCGCGATCGGCAATTGGGTTGCCACGCAGTGGTCCGCCGGTGTCGTTGCCGTTCGCCTGGACTCCCCCGAAGAAGGTCGCGATCTGGAGGTCGTGATTGGATCCTTGGTTCCCGTCACCGTCGAAGTCACCAACCAAGGCAAATTACCCGTCGCCTGGGTTTTGGCCGAAGACTTGATCCCTCGCGCCGCCACCCAGCAAGCCCGCCAGGCCGACGGCATGGCCCTCGATCCAAGAACCAGCCCCTTGGCCACCGAAGGAGCCCGCCTCGCCGTCATGGCATTGCTACCTGGACAAACCAAGCGAATCGAATACTCGGTGCGATGCCACCGTCGAGGCTACTTTCAAATCGGTCCAACGGTCCTGGAAACCGGCGACCCGGTTGGCATGTTCCGCCGCTATCGATTGGGAGCACCGCCGATGTTTGTGACCGTGCTTCCCAAAGTCAAACTGCTGTCGACCTACGAAATTGGCTCGCGGCGTCCGATCGGTGAAATCAAAATCCGAGCCTCTTCGATGACGGACCCCACGCGTCTGCGAGGCATCCGGCAATGGCAGATCGGCGACCCTCTGCGCAGTGTTCACTGGGCCGCCACCGCGCGAACCGGCATCCTGCACAGCAAAGTCTACGAGCCATCCTCGGTCGCCGGCGCGACAATTATTCTGGACTTGCACGTCGACACCAATCCCGATCAACACGAACCGCTTCGCACCGACCTGACGATCACCACCGCGGCCACGATCGCAGCGGCCCTGCACGACGCCGGCGAGCCCTTTGGTTTGGCCACCAACGGTCGCGACGCAGCGGACCGAATCCGCACCGAGGGATTCCGAGGCGACCACCGCGTGCGAGACGCATCCGTGCAAGCCGCCTCGCTTAAACAACGCAATGAACGAATGCGACCGGTGCTGGTGGACGTCGATCGCGGTCCAGTGCACCTCAAAGAAATGTTCCGCACGCTGGCTCGACTGGAACGAACCGACGGTCTGACCCTGGCCGAATTCTTAATCGAAACGGAGTCGCAACTGTCCAGCGAGACAACCATGTTGGTGATGCTGCAACAATCGACCGAAGCCGACATCGCGGCACTGGTTGGATTGTCTCGTCGCGGCTGGGCCATTGCAGTCATCATCAACACGCTCGACATCGACCGCTACTCACGGATCGCCGGTCCGCTGCTGGCCGAACGCATTCATGTCAGTCACCTTCAAAACGAAGACAGCATCATGGATGTTTGCCGAGCCCAAATGGCTCGTTGATTGCAAGCTGCTCTTCCCGGCGTCATCGCGTTTGGGCGAACGAATCGGACGTTCCACTCGTCTCCATAGAGCAGAAACAACGAGCAACCAATCGCAAAAACTCTCTTGCTGCTCTATAGCCTTGGGCTTCCACGCGGCTTTTGAAGCAAACGATCGAAGGAACGCGCGCACAATCACCGGTCAGACAGACGCAAAGCGTCTGAATCCGCCAAAGAAGTGTTGAATTCAGAGTCTTCGAAGAATACGTTTCCATTGGAAGTCGACGGTTCTTGCCCTGCAGATCTGCCAGCGATTTCTCTCCCGCCCCCACCCCACCTACCAACGACGTTGCTCGAAGCACCCACCCAGCGATCATGGTGGCGATTCGTGCTGGGTGTCTCCACCAACGTCGCGAGGCCTCGCCTCTCAATCCGGTCCCCCTCGTTGCATCCGATGAAAACCAACTCGTTCCCCCTCAGCCTTCCGCGGCTCTTGTTCGTATTCGCTTTGCTTCTGGCTGCGTCCGGTTGGTTCATAGACCTGCCCCGCGTGTCCGCGGAGCAGCCTTCCGAACAGATCACCGAGTTCCTCGAACTGAACTGCACCGCTTGCCACGACTCCTCCACGCAAGAGGGCAACTTGGACTTGGAGTCCCTGACGTTGGAGCTTGCCGACCCTGACAACTTTCATCTTTGGGAACGCGTGTTCGATCGAATTGGCGCCGGTGAAATGCCGCCCGAGGAAGACTTGGATCCATCGGAGTCCAAACCATTCTTGTTAGAACTGCATGGCATCCTCGAACTCAGTGACCAACAACGCATTGCAACCGAAGGCCGAGTGCCTGCACGTCGCTTGACGCGCACTCAGTACGAACGCAACGTCTGCGACTTGCTCGCGATCGATGTTCCGCTGAGAGACTTCCTACCAGCAGAATCGCTCGCCGATGGCTTCGACACCGTCTCCAGCAGCCAACAAGTTTCGGATCACTCCTTGGCGGCGTACCTCAATGCCGCCGACTTCGCATTGCAAACGGCCTTCGATCGACTGCTCGCTGCTGATCCATCCGGTCATCAATCGCTCAACCAAATCCACTTGGACTGGACCAAACTTCGTCGAAACGAAAAACGCACCAACCGGGAACCGGAAGGTCGTCCCGAACACCAGGACATCGTTTCTTGGTCCAGCAGCCAAAACTTCTACGGCAGAATGCCAGCCACCTCTGTCCCTGCGACGGGACGCTACAAAATCCGAGTGAAAGCACACAGCGTCAACACGCCTGAAATGGGGCGTGTCTGGTGCAGCGTCAACAGCGGCGTTTGTTCGGGCAAGGCATCCACGATGTACTGGATTGGAAGCATCGAAGCGACGGACGAACCCCAAGTCCACGAATTCGAAGCCTGGATTCGCGAGGGGCACATGCTCCAAATTGTCCCCAACGACCACGGCATCCGTCGCCTTGCCGCCAAAGCCGTGGAATCAAAACCCGGTGTGGTGGAAGAGATGGGAGTCGCTGGGATCGCGATCCAGTGGATTGACCTGGAACGTCTCGAAGGCGACCGAGAAGAAATCCGCCACGCCTTGATCGGCGACATGGAACTGCAGCCACTCGCAGCGACGAACAAGCATTCCACGCAGCGATTCAAAATCGTATCGGCCAATCCCAAACGAGACCTGAAAGAGCGAATCCAGGCCTTCGCCGAGAAGGCCTTCCGCCAAGAACTCACCGCCCAAGAACTGCAGCCGTACTTCGAGTTCTCGGAAGCCAAACGCCAGGTCAACCATTCCATGCAGGACGCGCTTCGAGCGGGATACCGAGCGATCCTTTGCTCCTCCCGTTTCCTCTACTTTGATGAGACCCCCGGCCGACTGTCCGATGCGGCCGTCGCCAACCGCCTCAGCCACTTCCTCTGGGGACGCGCGCCCGACATTGAGCTGCGACAACTCGCCGAATCAGGCCAACTGCGAAATCCCGATGTTTTGCGGGCCCAAACCGAACGCTTGCTCAACGACACGCGTTCGCAAGTTGCCATCAACGACTTCACCGATCAATGGCTGCAACTCTACGAACTCGAAAGCACCACCCCGGATGGTCAACTGTACCCCGAGTACGATCTCGTGCTGCATCATTCTTTGCCGGATGAAACTCAAGCGTTTGTGGGCGAACTGATTCGGCGCGACCTTCCCGTGACTCATGTCATCGATTCTGACTTCACGTTCCTGAACCAGCGATTGGCGCGTCACTACAAAATCGATTGGCCCGGTGGAACCGGCCTGAAGCGTGTCTCCCTTGCCTCGGATTCTCGTCGAGGTGGCATCATCTCTCAGGCCAGCGTCCTGAAGGTCACCGCAAACGGAACCACGACCTCGCCCATCATTCGGGGCGTCTGGATGCTGGAAAGGATCATGGGCGAACACGTCCCACCGCCTCCCGCGAACGTTCCCGCTGTCGAACCCGATATTCGCGGCGCGATCTCGATCCGAGACCAACTCGACAAACACCGGAACCTGGAGATGTGTGCCTCCTGCCACGTCAAAATTGATCCCCCCGGATTTGCCTTGGAAAGCTATGACGTGATCGGTGGCTGGCGAGATCGTTACCGCGCCGCGGCTCCCAACAATGGCAAACGCTGGGTACCAGGTTTGCCGATTGACCCCAGTCACGAATTCACCACAGGCGAAGCATTCGAAGATGTCACGGGCCTCAAGTCGATCCTGCTCAATCGGCCCGCACAACTGGCCAAGAACATGGCCTCTCAGTTTGTGACCTACGCCACGGGTGCAGCCCCGACTTTTGCCGATCGAGACGAACTGCAGAGCATCGTCCAGGCCACGAAACCCAATCACTACGGCGTCCGGTCGTTGATCCACGAAGTGGTCCAAAGCCCCTTGTTCCTCCGCAAATGACGAGCGTCGTCACGACAGCTCGACGCATTGCCCCCTCTCAACTCAATCGAATCTCAACACCACCTGGTTGCCACGATGAAAATCAAACCCTTTGTGACCAATCAATCTCTGTCACGCCGAACCGTGTTGCGCGGCGCAGGCATCACCATGGCCCTGCCTTGGCTGGACTCGATGGTGCCAGCCTTTGGACGCGAAGCGACCTCGGCAGCCCACCCACCGCGACGATTCGTTGGGATCAGCAACGCCCTTGGTTTTCACGCTCCGTTTCTGTTTCCTCAAAAGAGCGGCCGGGACTACGAAACCACTCGCTACCTCAAACCGATCGAAGATCTTCGCGACCAATTCACCGTCATCTCCGGGGCCTCGCACCCCGGCGTCGGCGGCGGGCACAAAGCCGAACCCTGCATCTTGTCAGCGGCTCCGTACAGTGGATCGAACTTTCGCAACACGATTTCGCTCGACCAACTGATGGTCAGAGAACTCGGTGGCGAAACTCGCTTCCCATCCTTGGTGCTGAGTTCCAATGGCACGACCAGCACGTCGTACACCGCAAACGGATCGATGATCCCGCCAATCAATTCGCCACAGAAATTGTTTGCGCAACTTTTCATCGACGACAGCCCCGCAGCACAGCGAGCCCAGAAGCAACGCATTCTCGAAGGCCGAAGCATCATGGACCTCGTCGCCGCCGAAGCCAAATCCATGCAGCGCCGCCTCGGTCCCTCCGACCGCGAAAAACTGGATGCCTACTTCACCAGCGTTCGTGATTTGGAACGTCGCTTGGACATGAACCAAGGCTGGGCCGAACGCGCCAAGCCTAAAGTCAACGAAAAGGCACCGGAACCGGTGTCTGACAACAGCCACACAATCGCCAAACAATCGGCCATGCACGATGTGATCTACCTGGCGATCCAAACCGACAGCACCCGGTTCATCACCATGCACACCGATGGCGGAGGTGAACGCGTGCCCTTGGAAGGAGTCGAACAAGGCTATCACCAACTCAGTCACCACGGTCGCGACGAAGAAAAGATCACGCAGCTTGGAATCATCGAAGAAGCCCAAATGCAATCCTGGGGCAACTTGGTTCGCAGGCTTCACGAAACCCCAGAAGGCAACGGCAACCTGCTCGACCAAACCATGTTGTTACTGACTTCCAACCTCGGCAACGCCTCCTCACACGACACCAAGAACATGCCCGTGGTGGTTGCCGGTGGCGGCTTCCGCCACGGCCAGCACCTCGCGTTTGATCAAGCCAACAATTACCCGCTGCCCAACCTCTACACGTCGATGCTGCAACGCCTCGATCTGGAAGTGGAGACCTTCGCGAGTGCCACCGGCACCATGCGAGGGCTCGAACTAGTTTAAGCAGGTGACCCAGAAAAACCACGTGAGTCGTTTGGGCGTTCGCCTGGACTGCGAAATCTTTGATGTTGTGGGGCGCATTGGTTTGCGCAAGTTCTGTTCCACGACTTCGCCCCAACGGGGCAGCCCTATGACAGCCCAGGGCAACGCCCTGGGTTACAGCGGGACCAAGATTGCAAAGCCCCAACGGGGCGGCCCTAGCGTTTTTGCGGGACTCTCCAGTTTTCGCGGTCCAGCGTTCGCCACAGTTGTGCGTGGGAACCGTGGCGAACGCCAACCGGCTCACATAGCGAAAGACACCTGCTGGACGACTGAAAGAACTCTCACACACTCGCTTGGCCGCTGGCAGGTAGATGGGTCAGCTCATGAACCTGAATGCCCTCCAGCGCTCCTTCGGTCGCCGTCCCAAACCCTTTCAACGGCTGCCCCGCGGTGTGCTGCTGCCACAACTCTCGCGTTTCCCAGTTTTCATAGAACATGAAATGGGCGGGATTCTCATTGTCTTGGTGCAAATCGTAATTCACGCACCCATCTTCCTTCAACGTCGGTGCAATCAGCTTCAACAACTCGCTTTTGACAAAATCGACTTGATCTTCTTTGGCGGTGATGTGGGCAACGATGGTCAGGTGTGCCATGAGAATTCAATCAACAGTTCAAAGGGAAGGAAGGGGGAAATCAATTCGGACAATTGCCAACGAAGACAATCTCGACCAGCTGGAAATTCGCTGCCTCAACGAATGAGGTTTATCGGCCGACTTCCGCCAATTTTTTCGCGAACGCTTCGTACGGCAATGTGTTGGCGACATCCGCCGCGGTCAGTCCACCCCGGCGAGCTTGCCGGATTCCATACCGCATCACCCACAACCCGTCCGTGACGTGTGCGTCGGTGTTGATCACGATCGGAATGCCACGCTTTTTCGCGGCCGCCAAGTGAACGTCGTTCAAATCCAAGCGAGCGGGGTTGGCGTTCAGCTCCAGAAACTTGTGGTTCTCTTTCGCGGCTTGCATCACCGCGTCCATGTCCACGTCGTAGGCCTCTCGGCGATTCAAGATCCGCCCCGTCGGATGAGCGATGCAGTCCACATGCGGGTTCTCAATCGCTCCCAGAATCCGATCCGTGATTTGGTCTCGCGGTTGCTTTTGACCGTAGTGCACACTGGCCAAAATCCAATCACCTTGTTCCAACACCTCGTCGGGCAAGTCCATTCCACCGGCTTCGAGGATGTCGCACTCGATGCCTTTCAAGATCACCAGCCGGCCTTCGTACTGCGGTCGAATCTCGTCGATGATTTCCCACTGTTTCAACAATCGCTCGGAATCCAATCCGCCCGCCATCGTCACTCGTTTGCTGTGATCCGTGATCGCGATGTATTTCAAGCCACGCTCGATCGCCGCGTCGGCCATTTCTGCGATCGTGTTTTGACCATCCGTCGCGGAGGTGTGCATGTGCAAATCGCCGAGCACATCATCGGTGTCGATCAGATCCGGCAACTCTCCGGCTTTCGCCCACTCGAATTCGTGGCGATCCTCTCGCAACTCCGGCGCAATCCATGGCAAATCAATGGCTTGGTACACCTCTTCTTCGGTCGTTCCCGCCACGCGAGTTTCGTCGTCCAAACGGAACACGCCGTACTCGTTGATCTTGTACCCATGCTCTTTCGCAATGCGGCGGACGTGAATGTTGTGGGCTTGGCTGCCAGTGAAGTACTGCAGCGCGGCACCAAACTGATCGGCCTCGACCAATCGCATGTCCACTTGGAACGCTTTGCCCACACGGATCGACATCTTGGTATCGCCCCTGCCAATGAGGGACATCACGCCAGGGAATGTTGCCAAGTGATCCATCGCGGCCTCTCGGTCGGATGCAACCGCCAACAAATCCAAATCGCCGACCGTGTCACGGCCACGTCGATAACTCCCCGCCCATTCCATTTGTTTGATCGCGTCGCATGCCTGCATGTGTTTGCTGATCTCGCGAGCCAGATCATCCGCTTTGGACCAGTAAATCCGTTCCGAAGCGGCTTTCGCGATCGCCAGCCCATCCAAAATCGCAGCTTCCGTTTTCTTGGCAAAGCCTTTCAAGCTGGCGACACGTCCTTCGCGACAGGCTGCGGCCAAATCGTCCAACGACTCAATGCCCAACTCCTCGCGAAGCTTGCTGGCTTTTTTCGCCCCCAACCCTGGAATGCGAGACATCTGAATGACCACCTCGGGGACCGCTTCTCGCAACTCTTCCAATTGAGGCAGCGAGCCGGTCTCCAGCAACACCTTGATCTTTTCCGCAATCGTTTTGCCGATCCCAGACAACTTCGAGAGATCTTGATCGGGATCCGAAGCCAGATTGGCGATCGGTTCGTCAAGGTCCCGAATCGCGCGAGCACCGTTCTGATAGGCACGGATGCGAAACGGATTTTCACCTCGAAATTCAAGCAGCTCAGCGAGCTCTTCGAAAACGGCGGCGACGGCGGAGTTGTCCATGGAAAGGATTCGAACAGAGGCTTCTCGGGCAATCAACAGAAGCCGTCATTCAACGCCGGAGTCGCCTGCATTGCAATGGTGCGGCCAGCTCATGGTCACCTTGGTTCCCGATTCTCCGTCGGATTCCATTTGGAACGATCCGCCCAGCTCTTTGATCACCAACGTCGAAACCGCCAGCCCCAAACCGGCTCCGTCGCGTCGTTCTTTGCCGGTCCCCAAACACTCGAACGGCTCACAAATTTTTTCTGCGTACTTGGTGTCGACTCCGATGCCGTTGTCTTCGATGGACACCGAGATCAGTTCACCAGTCTGCTGGATCGAGACGAGCACCTGCAGCGGACGAGACTCCTTTTGAAACCCCAACGCATTGCGAAGCAACTGTTCCAACGGAACCAGCAACAGCGTTTCGTCCACCGACGTTTGGGCGTCGCCCTGCACGGTCAACGAGTCAACCCGGCCGCCGATCGAGCTCCAACTTTCAGAAATCACCTCCGCGACAGAGTAGGGTTCTGCTTGAAATCTCGCACTGGGATTCTTCGCCGTTGCATGCAGCCGCTCGATCATCTTCATGTGCAACGACACCATCAGCGTCAATTGTTGCATTCTCACCGCGGCGGTTCGGACGGTTGCCAACGAACGCCGTGCGTCATCAAGGTCCAACGGCTCCGTCAACGCTTCGTCCACGAACTCCGAAAAAATCGACACGTGACGCGTCGGCGCACTCAAGTCATGCATCAAACGACGGATGTAGGTGGTGTCGACAACAGGTCCATCACGAACCGTGGGGGACTCACCAGGCGAATCGATGGCCGCGTTATCGACGGACGGATCATTGGACATTCGTGGCACTCCGACCCATGAGGTTTTCTTTCCAAGCCTCTGACAAACTTTCGCAAGCCGCCAAACGCAGATCCGCCGCAGCATCACGAGGCTTTGCAAACAAAACGTCATTGGCCGTTTCGATTGTGAATTCAGGATGAGGACGTTCGATCAACCGCAATTCCTGCCCCGCCTGGACAACCCCAGGTTGCAGCACCCTCAGATACCATCCCGTCCGCCGTGTTTGTTGCACTCGCACTGCTAACTTAGGCAGCCCCCACCGCTGCGACAACTTCCAGCACGGCTCGCGCGGCTGCGAAACCTGCAACCGGAGCCCTTGGGCATCGTCTGACTGACACTCAAAAACATCACCAATGCAAACTTCCGATTCCAGCATTCCAGAGAAGGTCAAATTCTCTCCAAATGCACCTGAGTCCCACTGGACCTCGGGAAATTCGGTTTTCCAAAACGCAAAGTGGGATTCGCAGTACCCCAAAACAGCTTTGTCAATTCCGCCGTGGTGTTTCTTGTCGGCCTGTTCATCCCCTTCCAAACCCAATTTCGAGACAGGCACCGGAGCGTGCACGACACTTTTTTCAATCGCGGAGATCCAGGGTCGATCTGGATCGCCATCTTTGAGATAAGTACGGCACCTTCCCACTTGGACGGCGACAATTCGCAGCGAATCGGTCATGGCAAGCAATCCTCGTCCACACGGCGACATTCAATGTCGGTAATCTGTCCGGCAACCCACCTTGGACGTGACGCGTTCGCCCAGTTTCAATGGGTCCATCCTACCGTTTGATCCCTTCCCCATCGATCCACCTTCTCCCATGAATGCCAATCCCGACCGTGACCCAACCCAATTGCGTTCCCACCGTTGGTTCGGCCGAGACGACTTACGCTCCTTTGGGCACCGTTCCAGGCTGAAAGGGATGGGATTCGACGACATTGATTACCGCGACCGGCCGGTCGTGGCGATTCTGAATACTTGGAGCGAACTGAACACTTGCCACTCACATTTTCGTGATCGAGCCGATGAAGTCCGACGCGGAATCCTGCAATCGGGTGGTTTCCCCGTCGAGGTGCCCGTCATGTCGCTCGGCGAAATGATGATGAAGCCCACCACGATGCTGTATCGCAATCTGTTGGCGATGGAAGTCGAGGAGGTCCTGCGTTGTCACCCGATTGATGCCGCGGTGCTGATGGGGGGATGCGACAAAACCGTTCCCGCCATGTTGATGGGCGCCATCAGCGCCGACATCCCCAGCCTCTTCCTGCCCGCCGGTGCGATGTTGCGAGCCCGTTGGAAAGACCAAACACTGGGCAGCGGCAGCGACGCCTGGAAATACTGGGACCAACGTCTCGCCGGCAATCTTTGTGACCGTGATTGGAACCAAGTCGAAAACTGCATCGCCGCGTCCGCCGGCACCTGCATGACGATGGGAACCGCCAGCACAATGGCCTGCGTCGCCGAAGCCATGGGATGGACGTTGCCATCCGCCGCCACGATTCCCGCCGTCATGGCCGATCACTCCCGACTCGCCGTCGCGACCGGACGCCGCGCTGTCGACATGGCCTGGGAACAACTCAAACCCAGCCAGTTCTTTAACTCACAAAGCATCGACAACGGTCTGACCACGTCGCTGGCCATCGGTGGCAGCACCAACGCGATTGTGCACTTGATTGCGATCGCCGGCCGACTGGGCGAAACACTGACGCTGGATCGCTTCGATGAACTCTCGCGAAAAACTCCCGTGCTCGGTGACCTGCGTCCCGGCGGGCGTTTTCTGATGCAGGATTTCTTCGAAGCCGGCGGACTGCCCGCCCTGTTGCAACGCCTTCGCGATCTGTTGAACCTAGATTGTCCAACCGTCTCGGGCAAAACGCTCGGCGAGCAAATCGAAGATGCGGAAGTCCACGACGACGAAGTCATTCGAACTCGCGAAAACCCGGTTTCACCGGCCGGAGGAGTCTGCTTGCTGCGTGGCAACTTGGCCCCCTCGGGATGTGTGATCAAATCCATCGCCGCCAGCGAAAAGCTGCTGCATCATCGCGGCCGTGCAGTGGTCTTCAACGACTACCCCGAGATGAAAAAATCCATCCACGACCCCGAGTTGGACGTCGATGAAAACAGCGTCCTGATCCTGCGTTCCGCAGGCCCCCTCGGTGCTCCCGGATTCCCGGAATGGGGCATGTTGCCGATCCCGCAAAAACTCCTGCAAGCCGGTGTCACCGACATGGTTCGCATGAGCGATGCTCGGATGAGCGGCACCAGCTATGGAACCTGCGTGTTGCACATCGCACCGGAAAGTGCCGCTGGCGGACCGCTGGCGTTGGTCGAAACCGGCGATGAGATCGAGATCAACGTTCCCGAACGTACGATCCACTGGCACATCGACGACGAAGAACTCGCTCGGCGCCGAGCCAACCAACCGGGCGCCGCACCGGAGCCCGCTCGCGGCTACATGAAGCTGTACGCGAAACATGTGACGCAAGCCGACCAAGGGTGCGACTTCGACTTCCTCGCCGGTCGCTCACCCGGCGAAGAACCCGCCATCCACTGATGGAGCGCGACGAAGCAGGTACGCGGGTTTCATCGGGTATGTGAGCCGTTGGCGTTCGCCACGGTTTTCACGCACAACCGGGGCGAACGCTGGGCTGTCAAAAGGTTGGTATTGATCATTCCTGCCGACCTGCTTACAGCGACGGGACTGAAATCCCAGCGCCACCGCCAGAACGACTCATCGGCATTCGCGGCACTCCGATCCGGGGCGTTGGCCTGGGGAACGATCTCGCCTGGATCTCAATTCCAAACGGCTTTTCCAGTTCCCAGTTGGCAAGCTCCGCCCAGGGTGTTCCTCGATGCTCGCTGACGCACTCGCTCAGAACCTGGGTCGCGTGCTCGGCAAGGGCCGCCCCCGGCGAAGTGTTCATCCGCGAGGACGGCATGAAAGTCACCATGTTGGTGTCGGACTGAATCGCGTTCTTCGCTCGATCACAGGCCGCGATGTATTCATGGTACCGAGCCATCGAAGCCAGCGACCTTCCGTGAGCCAGGCTGAATGCAGCTCGCCAACGTGCAGATTCTTCCCCCTCCAGCAAAGCTCGCCAATCGTTTGTCTGTGAATCCTCCAGCAATTGATCCAGCGCTTCCAACGCCTCTTCACTGCGAGCACGCTCGCGTTTGATCGCCACACTGAACCGAGACCGAAACTCGGCGGGGGTGACGTACATCGCTGTGAACTGAGTCGGATCGATCGGCGATCGCTTTCCCATGAACAACATCCGAGGCGCAGCGAGCTGCTCCTTTTCTTGCATCGTCCAATCGGCTGCCTGCACCACGAACGATCGCAACAGACTGCCCTGGACCGACAATCGCACGTCCGTGACCGAGCGATAACTCGGCATGTACTGTCGTAGTTTCCCAACGTCGTACTGATCCGACACACCGTCGTCGTACAGCGTGAATGTCCCGCCGGTTTGCAACGCCAACCGAGTCAGCGCATACGGTCCAAAACCTGACAACACCCGTTCGCGATAGGCACTGCCATACCACGGCATCGCCGACACCGGTTGCATCTTCACGTTCTTCAGCGGCACATCCGCCTCATGCCAGTACGGCAAGAAGATCCGCTGCGGCACCGCCGATTCCGGCCCTCGGTCCACGGTCAGGAAATACTCGGCTCCTCCACCGGCAGCGGGTGCGGTCCAACGTTGCAATCCCTTCTGCATGCCCATCACCGCGGTGGGCCCCAACACGTGCACCACTGCTTCGGACTTGCGACAATTCGCGATGGTGTACTCGAGTTTCTGCACGTCGTCGCCGGATTCATCCGTCAACAACACCACCATCAAACGCTCCTTGCGTCGCTGCTTGGATCGGTAGTGTTCCAGGACACCGTCCACCGCCGCCATGGTGTTCTCAACGCCGCTGGTATCAACCGGCACTCGCGTCATCGCATCGATCGCATTGACGCCGACCAACGAAGGCCGGGAGACCTCTTGGATTCCTTTGCCGAATGCGACCACGCTGCTGAACAAGCGATGTTTCTCGATCCCGTCCGAGGTGGCCGGCCGACTCAGTGCTCCAATCTCGTCATAAAATTCGCGAATTCGGCGAGCCATCCGGTCGCGGTTCAGCTGCAAACTGATGGACGCATCGAGCAACCACACCACCAACGTGTCGCCCTGTTTCAACTCGCCCCGAATCGCGTTTTCGACCGTCTGAGTCGCGGACTCAATCCCGTCGGCGGCGCCGATTTGTTCCGCGGTGGATTCACTTCGCTCCGTCGACTCAGATCCGCCGACCTCGGCCATCATCTTCCGGATCGACGCCAAGCGTGTCTCGGGCGTCGGCAAAAGCTTCTCCAATGCCGAAGCCTCCACCCCTTCCGCCGACGGCATCAACTCCGGCAGATCCAACTCCGCGAGCTCCGAAGTCAACGACGTTTCAACAGGCTCGTCTTCCAAATCCGAATCGCCCAGTTCGGGCATTTCAATCGCAGCGATTGGCATCAATGAGAAACTTGACTCCTGGTCGCCCAGGTCGGCAAAGCTGGCGGTGATCAATTGACCTTCGCGATCCATCCAGTCGGGAAAGACCCACAGCCCCATCACCAACAACGCGGCGGTGTGAAAGATCATCGAGATCAACCACGGATGATCTTTCAGGTGCTCTCGGATCTCTGCCAACGTGTTTCGCATCAGTCGAGCGCTCTGAGAGGGAATTGTTCGCTGGGAACATGCTGTTCCTTCGCGATTGCTTCGATCTGGGCCATCACATCCGGATGCGACGCACTCACGTCGGTGGACTCTGCCAAATCCTTCGACAAGTCATACAGAGCAAACGCCGGCGGTTCGGTTTGGCCTTTCTTCAATCGCTTGGAAAGGTCTTTGCGGATCGCTTTCCAATTGCCGATCCGAATCGCCTGTTGGCCACTGTAACCGGGAAATTCCCAGTACAGAAATTCGTGAGCTTGCTGTGCGGCGTCGTCTCCATGAAGCAATGGCAAAAACGAGATGCCGTCCGTCGTGCTCGGATCCACTTCCACCCCAGCCGCTTCCGTCAGCGTTGGCAAGAAATCCCACCAAGCACCAATCCAATCAGAAGTCCGCCCCGCGGGCACCACACCGGTCTGACGAGCGATCATGGGCACGCGAATCCCGCCTTCATCGAGTTGCCCCTTCAAACCCTTCATGCCCGACGCCGAATCAAAGTAGTCGCTGTCCGATCCACCCAAGCGATCGTAGGTCGGGCCGTTGTCCGACGTGAACAGAATCAGTGTGTTCTCGCCCAATCCCAGTGAATCGATCAGGTCCACGATCTGGCCCACGCCTTCATCCATGCGTGTCACCATCGCGGCGTACCCCGCACGTGGACGTGGGTGCTTCAGATAACCGTGGTGCTCATACTCGGCTTCTTCGATCACGCCGTCATACGCATCGACTTCTTCGTCAGGAACCTGAATCGAAAGGTGAGGCACCGCGAAGGGCAGGTACGCGAAGAAGGGCTGGGTCTTGTCTTCCGCCACGCTTTGGCGAATGAAATCACACGCTTCGTTGACGAATTGATCCTGTGAATACGTCTCGCCATTCAATGTGCGATCGTTGCCCGGCTGAATCTCCTTGACTCGGTTCCGCCACAGGAATTTTGGATAGTGGTTGTGAGCGTGGCGCTGGCAGTTGAAACCGTAAAACAGATCGAACCCTTGCTCGTTCGGGTCGCCTGTGGTTCCAAAGTGACCCAGCCCCCATTTGCCAAACGCGCCCGTTCGATAACCAACCGACTTCAAGTGCTCCGCAATCGTGACCTCATCAACCGGCAACGGGTACTGACCGGGAAATTCCAGTTTGAGCTCTTCGCGAACGACCGGATCGATTTTAGGATCTCCGTTGTTGCGGACATGCGCATGACCGGGATGCTTGCCCGTCATCAAACAACAACGACTCGGCGCGCAAACCGCATTGCCGGAATAGAAGTTCGTCAGCTTGATCCCTTCCGCCGCCAATTGGTCCAAGCGAGGCGTGCGAATTTTGGTTTGCCCATAGCTCCCTAACTCGCTGTATCCCAGGTCATCCGCCACGATCAACACAATGTTGGGACGCGGCGTGGATGAATCATCCCCTGCCCCAGACTCAGCGGCTTCAGCCCCCGCCGAAAACAGACTGGCCAATCCCACCACGCAACCAACGATCACGGTTGATTTCAGCTTGGACCAGGGGAACAGACTTTGCGACGACATCGGGACGGCTTGATTCATGATGCTTTTCAAATGGTGAAACGTTCGTTGGGCGAGGCGGCTTCGCAATCCACCAGTGTCGCCCCTGCCAATTCACCCGTCAAATCTCCCCGGTCGATTCCCACCGCAAAGCATCGCAAAGGGGCATTTCGAATCCTTTGCGGCTTCATATCCAAACCGAGCACTCCAGATCGACTAACCGTTCCATTCTTCAGCGAATCGACGGTGACTCCTCAGGCAGTTTCCAATCCCGTGGCGGCCAACGTTCTGGCACCGGCAGCTGGGACTCAAACGCAGGTCCCACCAGTGATGCAAATCGCTTTGAAGATTCCTCCAAACCACGGACCACATCCCGGTCTGGATCCTCAACCGACTGGGTTTCATTCGGATCCCGCTGCAAATCGAACAACTCGCCGTCCTTCCACTTCCATCGGTCCGAAACGACGGTGCTCGCATCCAACAAAATCATTCGCTCCTGCCGGGGTGCCTTCCCGGTCAACCAAGGCAACAGGTTCACGCCATCGAGCTGTCCGGGGGGCGAACCGCCCGCGGCCGCCACCATGGTCGGCCACAGGTCCACGTAGCTGGCAACCGAATCAAACTTCGCAGCCGCAGGCAAAACAGCAGGCCAACGCATCACGGCCACCACACGAACGCCGCCTTCCCACGTCGTGAACTTGTTCCCCCGAAGTGGTTCATTGCTCCCACCATGCTTGGGATCGGCGCCATTGTCACTGTGAAAGACGACCAAGGTGTTTTCTCGCATCCCATTCCGATCGATCGCATCCAAGATGCGTCCAATCTGGCGATCCATTGCGGTCGTCATCGCCGCAAACGTTTGCCGAATGGAATTGCCTTTGCCGCGATCGCCATAGTTCAATGCATTCTCCCGCTTCGCGATTTTGCGGTCGGTATTGGGAGCCAACTTTCCATCCGGATCGAAACCGTAGGCGTCAAGATCCGACCGCTTCGCCTGCAGCGGTGAATGCGGTGCGTTGAACGCCACGTAGGCATACACCGGCCCTCCGTTCGCGTTCCGATCGATGAAATCCACCACCGCGTCACCAATCAAATCCGTCGAGTAACCTTCCTCTTGGACGCTGTCGTGATCGCGATGCCAATCCAACTCGGCAAAACGTTCGCGACGGAAATAATCAATCGCACCGTTGTAGTGGCCGTAAAACTCCGTCATCCCATGGCGAAGCGGATGAAACAAAGTCGACGCCAGCCCCAAGTGCCACTTGCCAAACATCGCTCGATGCTCGTAGCCAAGCTTCGAAAGACGCTCTGGAATTGTTTCCAGCTCCGGCGGCAAGCCATGTCGCTTCGTCGGTGAGACCACACCACCCCACATTCCAAATCGAAACGGATACAAACCAGTCAGCACGCCTGCGCGAGTCGGCGAGCAAATGGGAGTCACGTAAAACCGGTTGAGAATCACCGATTCACTGGCCAGCCGATCGATGTTGGGCGTACGGATGTCGCTGCCGTGAAAGCCGACGTCATTCCACCCCAAATCATCCGCGACGATGTGAATGATGTGCGGTGATTGGATTTCGTCATTGGGCTCGGCGGACACATCCGCCCCTGCCATCAGAACGCCGAGAGTGACTGCGAGTGGACATTTCATTCGCACAACGCACGCGCATTGGTGAAAGAGATTTCGAAGTCGATTCCCCATGCCCATCCCCTCTCCCATCTTCCCAAAAAACACTTTGCTGTCCCGCCGCCAATCCTTCTCCACACCAAGATAGCAACGTCGCACCCCAAGCGGTTTCGCTCACTCAACGGACCACCCCGGTGAACCGGCGTGCCGCGTCAGGTTTCGTTGTCACCGTCAACACCGCCCAGGGTAACCAACTGACTGGGTAACCAACTGACTGGGTAACCAATTGACAGGGTAACCAATTGACAGAGCAACCAATTGACTGGGGTGCCATTGCCAAGTGATGCCTCGGCAAGTGACAACGCCACCTCGTGCCGACGAAGCGGGCGGACTGCACCACGTCTTGAATCACGGTCATCGACGAGCGGAGATCTTTCACCAGGACGCTGCTCACTACCACACCCGTGGCATGGGCCCTGTCTATCAACAACGCGACAACAGCTTTCCGATCCAGGATGACGAACACTTCTTGGTTGTCTGCCGGCATCCCGCCGAAGCCACTTCGGAAACCATGTTTGGTCACTTTCACTGACATCATCCGCCGATGCCACGGCCATCTCGAAGCCTGCGGGTGTCATCAGAAGGACACCCTGGAATGGCAACATTGCCGCAGCAACGCGCAGCCGTTAAGATTTCCAACACGCGAGTGAGTTGAGTGATATTGGTCAAACACCCCAACTCACTTGCCCCGTATCACGCGATTTCCCGAATACGACCCTACTGAGCAGGGTTGAATCTATTGTTCTGCCATTGAATCGGATCGCGTATGCTGCGACTTAAACGCTTCATTCGATTCCGACTGGCTTCGCTTCTAGCGTTAACCGCGTTTGCTGCAATCTGGATCGCGGCAACCATTCGACCGCTTGGATACCTTGCCGACGCTGAACGCATACGCAAACTTGGAGGGCGCGTTGCACTTCGTCACACCGACTTAGGCATTACCGGAGTTCCCTATCTCCTATTTTGTGGAGTCACGGATCGACGCACTGAGCTTCCCTGTATTCTGACGCTCGACGAACGATGCCCTTCATCTGCACCAGTGCTGCGGATCGCGGGACGCATCCCGACACTCACATCGCTTGACCTAACACGATCTGACGTGGACGACAATTCCTTTGCTTTACTCGCCCCGCTACGTAACGTCCAGGACATTCGTGTTCAGGGTCGTCCGCTGACCAACAAGAGTATGCTTATCGTCGGTCGATGGACCGATTTGCGTTCTGCTTCCTTTCATGGCGCCGACATCGACGATGAAGGTGTCGCTAACTTGGCCAATTGCGAACGGCTTACCGAACTCTCACTTCGCAGTACAAAACTGACCGACCGATCCGTTGGATCATTGATTTCTCTCACACGCCTCCAACGTTTAGACGTTTCTCATTGCGGATTGCCTGATGCAGCGATACAACAATTAATGTCTGCGTTATCGAACTGCGACGTAGAGACTCGTGATCCGTGGGACGTGCAGGCAGAACAATGACATGCACGGGAGCACGGCTTGCGGCGTTTTTCGCAATGGATAGTCAACCTTCCGTGCCCCGTGATGCCCGCCGTTCCCCGATCGTAAATACTGAATGTCCCGCTACACGACAATGATCACCGTCGTTGCTTGGCTGCTCACCGTGCCCACGGGGTGCGGTCCAACGGCACCGTCTGTGGCGAATGGTCCACCAGTTGTTTCATGGAACCATCTCCAAACCGAAAACTGGCGATACGAGCTTCAGGACCAGAAGCGCATCGCGAATTATTCCTTCGGCAGCAATGGGGGCGTTCTTTGGACTGAAGGCACGAAGCGCGGTGGCATTCACGAGGAGGCTGCACTTGGTGGGCAATGGTACATTGACGACGCTGGCGATCTGATCATCACCGACGAAAATCACTCGCAGTCATACCGAACGTTGCAACTTGTATCGTTGACTGTGACCGATGCGACTGTTTTGGACGCCGACACAGGCGTAACCGAACTGTATTCACGACGATACCGACCATGAAAACGGGGAACAATCCCGATCGGGATAGGGGCCCGGTTGCCCGGGACCCCTCCCACACCACCTAGCATGCGGGACCGCACTAGGCGGTTGAGCACGAGTTTCAAATCAGCGCGTCGCCGCGATGACCCAAGCCATTGGACCGACAGCTTCGCCGCTAAGAGATTGCCATACGGCAACGGCTCCTTCGCGAGATGAAGTCGATACGTGCTTGCTCGTTCCCTTCAGGCCTTCGCGTCGCCGTTGGTTTCGGCGGATCGCTACTATGCCCTCTGCTGACTTCTCTTTGCACGGGCATACGTTACCGCATTCCGCCCCGCCTTTCGGGCAAGCCCTACTCACGGGTACGCATCGAGATCTCCCCAAATAAGGGACGTCCTTGATCGCTCAAGGACACGTGATCTGTCCCCGCCCAAGTGCTTGATCTACCTACGCTCTTTCTTCCGGTTCGGCTTCTCGGTCAGCAGCCCGATCGCCTGGAGTCGTCGGCCTCGTATCAAGTTTCTGTACGTCACCTGGCGGGTCTTGGCGAGAAGATGTCCAGCGACGATTCTTTGCTGGCTTACCGATCATCTTCGCAGGCTTCCTCCCCACGGTTTGTCACCTCCCCGCAGTTGCCCTCGCCTCGTACTGTCTTTCTTCAGAGTTACATTTGGTATACTGCCTCGTCGGGAAAGAAACCGGAACTAAGTACAGCCAAGAAAAGGGGACGGGGGTCAAAAACAACGCATCACGCCAATTGACCCCCGTCCCCTTTTCCGAGTCCGAGTTCTGGCGGGATCTCGCTCATGCCAGTATTGGGACCGAAAACGGTGATCCAAAACAAGATCGATTTGCAAAATCATTGCACCGACTTGTGAACGGTTACCCCGACGCGTCAGCGAGGATTTGCTTTGGAACTGAATTTCACAACCCGACGCGTCAGCGGGCCAAGAAAAGGGGACGGGGGTCAAAAACAACGCATCACGCCAATTGACCCCCGTCCCCTTTTCCGAGTCGTCACCACCATCGCGGTCAAGTCCAAGCGGCCGCCTGCTTCAGCTAAGCAGTCTCGAAGCAACCGCCGAACTCGCGTTCGTGCATGATCCGACAGGACAGTTGAGACCAACTGTTCTTCTCTGCTGCGTTTGTACGGCAACACCACCAGGCCAATGTCCTCGACGTCGTCAGCCAGGCCTGTGGGAAAGATCGAAAACCGGGGCAACCGCTTCCAATCCATCGTCCGCCCAACGAAATGTCCTCCCCTGCCCTGCCCAATTCACAAAGTGGCTGGCACCTTACGAGTTCCCGCTGGCACCTTACGAGTTCCGACGGGCCTGGAGTCGTCGGCCTCGTATCAAGTTTCTGTACGTCACCTGGCGGGGCTTGGCGAGAAGATGTCCAGCGACGATTCTTTGCTGGCTTACCGATCATCTTCGCAGGCTTCCTCCCCACGGTTTGTCACCTCCCCGCAGTTGCTCCGGGTTGCTTGGTGAACGGCCTCGTACCGTTATTCTTCAGAGCTGCATTTGGTAGACTGACTCCTTGAAAAGAAACCGGAACGAAGTACAGGGGACTTGCCCCCCACAAGATCACGCCCATGCCGGGCGTACTGCACACAGAGCGGCGAGCCCGCGTTTTTTGATGGTTGATATTACTCTCGCCGTCCGGTGCCAGCGAACGTTACCCGACTGCAATCGCTCCAAAACCTTCCCTGTGACACACACGTCCCAACGCTTCTCGATTGTTGACCTTCTGTCGCTGGTCGCTGCTTTCTCGATCGCTTTTGCGATATTGGTGTTTCACCGTCGACGATGGGCAGCTTTTGGTGCGGATTGGACCTCAATCAACACTCTTACCGTGAACTGGTTTGGGTTCGGCATGACGCTCTGCGTTTGCAGTTTCTACCTTGGCCTTATGGTTCTCCGTCGTCGCCCTGACCGCAGATTGCTTGCCAGCTCTCCCGGACGCGCAGCGACTCTTGCGATTTGCATCGCTTCTCTGCTTGCAATGCTCACAAGCTGGGACTCGTTCTTTGCCTCAGTCTTTTCGCTACCGGTGACTCTTCTTCATCTGCCTTTCACTATCGGTGGCTCTCCTCTGGTTGCCGCCTCTGCAGGACTAACTGCTTGGATTGCGGTGTCCGTAACAAGTGACGCCCAACTGCCGCCAGATTGGCTGGATCGATCCGGAAAAATCTGCACCGTATTTTGGTTGCTGCTATCTTTCGCTCAACCTGTTTTAAACTTGGAGGTCTTGAAGGCGATCGGGTTTCCCCTTGATTGACTTCTGCCGTGCACCCGTGCCTACTCGGCTCGATGCCAGGAGTTGCTCGAGTCACTTGGGCGCGATGTGTCTGCCGCCGACGAAGAAGGAGGCGAAGTCGATCAACCGGACTTGCTGTGTGAGCACTGCGGCAGCGACCGACGGGAGCTGCTCGCTCAGACGGCGAAGCCATCTTGGAAAGAACTGATGTGGCGAGAGAGCGACAGTTGCCCGTGGTGGTATGCTGACCTGCAACGCGAATCGCATCGGAAGTTCTGGGCGGAGTCCTATGGAGAGGACTTTCACGATTGGTACCTGCAAACTCAGGTAGAAAGTGCAAAGGAGCACGAGCAAGATCGTCCACCGGCGATTCAACTGCCCTTGCCCGGCCTTGCCGCTTCCCGGCCATACCAAGAATCGTATCTGGTAGACTCTTTCTAGCGAATCAGACGCCCTGATTCGCTTCCCCGCCCAATCCAGTGCGGCGACAAAGTTCAACGCACGATCTATTCGCAAGTCAGGCGATCAGCTCAACCATCAACGTTGAGCTTTATTAACGCCTGACCAGCGGATAGATCGCAATTCGTTATCCGACTGAATCTCGCACAAAGTACATCTTAGCTAGTGAACATGGACAGTGAACGCACCGAACTGGAGGCGCGATTGCTGCGGCAGGAGCATCGCTGGGTCCCGCTTGTCTGCAACTTCCTTACACGGAAGACCAAATACCCAGACCCAAACGATCCTCGGCGTTCCGCTGTCGCGAAAGCACTTTGGCTCAACCTGCTCTTTTCACCGACGACGGTTGCTGGCGGCGGTTTTGCCATCGCGTTGATTACGGCCTACCTTCTCTTTCAACAAAACCAACTGCTTCAATCGTCGCTGTTTCCCTCGCCGAAATTTACGGCAATGATACGGCCAATGGTAAGGGCGGGTATCGCAGCACCAGAAGAATCGGCGATTGCTTCTCCGGATATCGGGATTGAAGGAAGGCTCTTGAATTCGCGTTCGCTGCAAATGACGCTGGCGCACTCTACGTCGCTACCGTCAACCTTAAGCTAGCGTATATTGATTCTGCCGGTAACGTTTTTCGCGAGTTGGTGTTCGAGGCAAAACAGGAAACGCAGTTACCAGTAGTTGCAAAATCGTCAATCGTTCCCGTCGAATTGCGGTTTACGCAATTTGGCGACATTACCTCCTCCACTGCACCGGCCCCCGTAGACAAAGGTCCCTACCGCGTTAATGCTGTATTTAGCTTTTCTGGATTGGATTCCGCCGGGGAGATCTGGTCGGCAATGCTTGATACCGATGTGATCGTTATTGATGGCGGGGAAACAGACTCTCGCGAAGCGGCATTGTATCTCAACGGTTCTGGCGACGCTCTTCGGGCTGTGTTTCATCGTGGTGCTCCTCCTGACCCGGTTGACGGCGGATAACCAGAGAATTGCACGCGAGTGGCGGTGGCGAGCGTCTCGAAGTGGATGACCAACTCCCGCCACCGCGTGATTTCCGTCGTTCGTCCTACTTATCGACTTGCTGTCCAATGACCAAGCTCTTATCCGTCATACTGATTCTGCTAATCTCTTCTGTTAATGCAGAGGATGCGGCAGTCAGCAGCGACGCATCCCTTGCACGAACAGAAGTCGCAAGGTTTCGTGTGTCGTCGTCAGGGATCGTTACCGCAAAAACCAATAAACGTTGGACCACGGGAATTACGCAAGTCCCGCTTCCTTTGTCCGAAACGGGAGAGTCTGGCTTGGTAATTTCGATGGCATTTTCTCGCGGTGGCCTGAACGCGGCCGACCTTCGCGTCGCGGCTTTGGACGCTGACGGGCAGGACTTACCTCTGCCACGACAAACAAGGGCCTCAGCAACTGGGACCGAGCATTGTGTGGTCACATTCGTTTGCCGCTTTGACCACGCCATCGAGAACATTCACTCAATTTCCATCCGCAGATGCGTAACCAAATGACGGACGAACCAAGCGATGAACCGAAGTCGCGGTAGCCGGGCGATTTCGCAACGGAAAGTCAACTCCCGCGACTCGGTTATCGCGACCGTTACGCCAAGAATTAGATGATGCGTCAGATCGCCATTCCCGCAACAATTGCCACGCTAATCGTTTGCACAGGCATGCATTCACACGCCGAGGATCAAGCCAAGGACTCTTCGGTTGAAAAACATCTTGCCAGGTTGCAATGGCTGTATTCACCCAACGACGAAGCAGATGCAGATCCTCAGCATACGAAGATCTGGCTGCGTGACGTTCATCTCGATGACGACAGTTTTTCAACGCTAAGCGGTGGATTTCTCGGGCTCGGGTCGTATGGTTCTGCTCTGTCCTACTACACCGCCAAGATCGACAAGCAACTTGACATTGATGAAGATTCGCCATCGCCGATTCAAGGAACTTCAGATACTGGAAACTACATTATCCATCGTCTTCACAAGGACGGACAGCCGAAGCGACATAGAATTGTCCTAAGAACAAAAGATGCCGATATCGTGACCGAACTTAGGGAATACCCACGCGCGACATTCACTGTCAGCTACGGGATTAGGATCGTTTGCTTCATACGTCCGCGACGATGATCGTTCATTCGCAGCTCAATCTGGCGTAACCATCGGGATAGGGGCCCGGTTGCCCGGGCCCCCACCCACACCACCTAGCACGCGGGACCGCACGAGGCAGGTCGGCAGGAGTCTTTCGGCATTTGGACTGTTTCGGTAAGCGTCGTTGCTCCCACGTACAACCGGGGCTAACGCCCAAACGGCTCACATGATTATGCCCGATCATTCCTGCCGACCTGCCGAGGAGGTCGAGCACGAGTTTCAAGTCAGCGCGTCGCCGCGATGCCCCAAGCCATTGGACCGACAGCTTCGCCGCTAAGAGATTGCCATCCGGCATCGCCTCCTTCGCGAGAGGAAGTCGAACCTTGCTTGCTCGTTCCCTTCCGGCCTTCGCCGACCACCGGGGCCGACTACGATGCCCTCTGCTGACTTCTCGCTGCACGGTCATACGTTGCCGCCTTTCGGGCAAGCCCTACTCACGGGTACGCATCGAGATCTCCCCGAAGAAGGGACGTCCTTGATCGTTCAAGAACACGTGATCTGTCCCCGCCCGAGTCCTTGATCGACATCCGCTCAGAACTCCATCAAGGCATCCGCCGGGCTTCCGGTACGGCTTCTCGATCAGCAGCCCACTGTGATCCAAGGGATCGCTCCGCGACGGGCCTGGAGTCGTCGGCCTCGTATCAAGTTTCTGTACGTCACCTGGCGGGGCCTGGCGAGAAGATGTCCAGCGACGATTCTTTGCTGGCTTACCGATCATCTTCGCAGGTTTCCTCCCCACGGTTTGTCACCTCCCCGCAGTTGCTCCGGGTTGCTTGGTGAATGGCCTCGGACTGCCTTTCTTCAGAGCTACATTTGGTAGACTGACTCCTCGAAAGAAACCGGAACGAAGTACAGGGGGACTTGCACCCCACAAGATCACGCCCATGTCGGGCGTACTGCAACGAAGTGGCGGTGGTGCGTTTCCTGGTGAGATCAATGTCGTCTCCCGCCACCCGCTGATCCCGACCGTTCTGGCACTGAAATCGTACTCGTACTCAGGGCGCAGCCCGGTACTCGTACTCCTACTCGAAACGAATCCTGATGACCGAGCCCATCTTCGACCACGACCGACTCGACGTTTACCGTCTATCGATCGACTACGTCGCATCGTCGTTTGAGATTGCACGGTCGTTGGAAGGCCCGCATCGTCACGCTCGCGACCAGTGGTTACGTGCGGCTCAATCGATCCCGCTGAATATCGCCGAAGGCAACGGAAAACTGCAGCCTCAAAGACCGCAATCGTTTTCTCGATATCGCGAGCGGTTCAACGCTCGAGTGCGCTGCAATCCAGGATGTCCTCACCGCGACCAAAGGCCTCAACTCGGATCGGAATTCGAAACTCAAGGCGATGCTCAAGCGAATCGTATCGATGTTGACCCGACTGATCGCACGTGCCGAAACTGTCGGTGAGCCCGGAGTCGAGTACGAGTACCGCTGCGCTGAGTACGAGTACGATGGCGCGGACGAGCAAGAACCATGGGATGCAACGAAGCGGCGGCAACGTCCTTCCATGACATCCAAGTCTTCTCTCGCCGCTCGCTGATCCCAAACGTTGTGTCCCTAATCGAACCGCAGCGTGCTCCAATGTCCAAGCTGATTGCGTTTTACGCACTGGTAGTCGGTCTCGTCGTTTTTAGCCAAGGTTGCACGGATACGCCGCCCGGTTCTGTCGAAGCTGAATCCAATGATGACCGCAGTATTTGTCGCGACATTCAAATTGTGTTTCCGAAGGCTGAATACAGTTACACACTCGAAGAGGCGACCAAGGGAATTTCCATTGCATATCAAATTGTCGTTCATCGTGACGTGTCAGGCATAATCCCGCTTCCGCTAGATTCGGGACATGCGATGTTACCCGGGCTCAGTGGACTCATTCCGTTCGAGGAACTCTCTGGCAATGGACAAAGTTACCGTTTAATAAATCTCGGTCTTGGAGACCTCCCCTCTACGACGCCAACCACAATTACAAGAGGCTCGTATTCGAGCACCTTTGCATGGGACGGTTGCAATTGGTCGGGCGGAGATGACTATGGCCATCCCAAAGGGGCTCCTTTTCCCGCCGGAGAATACACCCTTCGGGTCAGTTGTATCGGGCAGGAAGTACTTGAAGAGTCAAAGCTCGACTTTACGATAGAATCAAGCGTCCGCGTTCGACTCAAAGAATGAACGAACGATTGCTCGCAGGCCAGACCACAATCAAATGGAACCCGTGTACGGGACATAACCAATAAGGATTTGACTTCGCGTGGATGCGACGGTCATGCGGCCAAGGGGCCGAAAACGGGTTCGCTTTCCTGGACAACCCAACAAAGAGGCCCGCCCCTCTGATGTCCCTGCGTGGGTAACCGCACTGCAACTGTCGAGCGATAACTACCAAACGTAACTCAGCGTGCCCGAGCCGACGTGGTGGACTTGGTGCTCGTTGAACTGGAGGTTGTAGTCGGCACGGAGGGACCAGCGGTCCGTCAGTTGGCTGCTCAACCCGCCACCGGCGATGCCCCAATCACGTCCGAGATCCAAACCTTCCGATGAAAAGCCGCTGCCACCGACACCGGCAAATTGCGAATTGACCAACGTACTGCTGTCCAGAAACTCGTGCATGTAAATCGCTCGCAATTGCGGGGTGATCCGCAGACCGCGAGACGCCCAGGCGGCGAATTCCAACTCGCCGCCCAACAGACTTCGCAGTGAATGCGTGTCGTTGCCGTCGACGGTCAAGTTCATCACTCCGGCACCCGTTTCGGTGAACCCGTTCTGACGAGCGTAGACGTATTGCAGGCCCGCAAACGGACGCAGCAACACCGCATCGGACAACTGCAAGTTCAGGCCCCGTTCACCATACGCGAACGTTTGCCAGCCTTCGGTCTCGCCGTCAGCGGTTGCGGATAGGGCACCGATTTGCATGTTCCGCTCGCTGGTGATCCCGTCGAACTGGAACCCACCGATTGCGATTCCGTAGTGGTTGCCACTGGCGTGGGTCAACAACGTGCCAAAGTTGCCGCCGTTGCTCGTCCGACTTTGGTTGGTGTTGTCGGTCGTGACTTGCGACCCAACGTAACCGCCAAAGAAACCGATTCGTGTGCAATCATCGACAAACTTTTCGATCCCGAACGTGACCCCGCCCAGTCCATACTGAATCCCGTCCGCGTTGCCGTCGCCTTGTGCCGATCCGCCCAGACCATAACCCGTCGTCCATCCCAACCAAGACGGGCTGCGACGTCCACATCCGAGACTGTCACATGCGCCATCATAGGACGGGCCCGCCAATCCGCCGCCGCTTTCTTGATAGCTCACCAATGCGATCGCCGAGTCCGCCACCGGGCTGCTGCTTGGCCCCGAGATGCCAGTACGCTGCGCCGATGCAAATCCGCCGGAGCCGCCACTGAAACTGGACGCTCCGAACCCTGGGCTCATGCTGCCTCGCAGTTGCCTGCTCAGCACGCCCATCAATTGGCTGGTGCCTTGGATACCGACCTGTTGGCTGCTGCCATTGACCGAGGCGCCCAACTGCGACAAACCGTTTTGCACTTGCGCGTTCGTCATCGGACGAAATTCATCCAGCAAGTCACGGAAGTCGCCGGTGGCGCCCGCACTGTTGCGGTCGATCGCCGCAGCGACGGATCGTTGATTGCCGGTGCCGGCGACACTGGCGTAGTCGCTGCTGTTTTCAGTCAGCATGAAAAAAGCATTGTTAGCCGTGTATCCCAGCGCCGCATCAAAGAACGCCAGATTGTCGGTGATCGATCCAAAGGTTCCTGTTAACCCACCGGTCGTGGTCAAGAACGTGTACTGGGTGTTGTGGGTGTAGGTGCCCGCCGTCCCATCGACTTGCACCGTGGTGCCGACATTGCTGATGGTGGCTGCTCCCGTCACGGCAACCAAATCGTTGTCAGTGCCCGCGACGGGAGCCGCCGACGGTTGGATCTCGACCACCATCGTCGAGTTGTCTGCGGCCGTGTAGTTCCCCGTGACATTGAGTGTGCCGATGGAATTGCCGGCTGCCAATCGTCCGTTGTTGATCACGTCTCCGGTGATCGTTCCGCTACCGCCCAGTTCCGCACCCGCAGCCACGGTGGTCGCGCTGGTGGTCGAGCCATTGATGGCAAGTCGTCCGGCGGAAACCGTGGTCGTTCCCAAGTACGTGTTGACTCCGCTGAGCGTCAACGCCTCGCTGCCACTTTTTGTCAGTGAGCCGGTTCCTGAGACCACTCCGGAATAAGTGCCGTCGGCCGCTTGATTGAACTGCACTGCCGCGTCGTTGTCGATGTTGCCTTGGAGTGAAGTTGTATTGCCGATCAACTCGCCTGCCGAAACAGTCGTCCCGCCTGTGTAGGAGTTCGCACCACTGAGGGTCAACGTTCCGGCACCACTTTTGACGATGCCTCCGCCGGCATTTCCGCCGATCGTGTCGGCGATGGTCATGGCCTGCCCATTGGCCACATTGATGGTGGCTTGGACATCGTTGAGAAACATTCCCGTACCGATTCCCTGACCGGCTTGCGCAGAATACGGCCCCGCCCCGCCGCCAAGAGCGCTACCACCTGAGAATCCGGCGTTTCCTGTCCCACTGGTCTTCTCAATTTGAAGTGTTCCACCCTCGCGAACGAACACGGCACCGCCAAGGCCCGCTCCTCCACCACCACCGTAGTATCCATCGCCGCCGCCAAAGCCACCGCCGCCGTTGACGGTGTAGCCGCCTCCGCCACCTCCGCCGAAGCCGCCGTCGCCACCAACACCGCCGCTAGTTGCGCCAATGCCACCGCCACCGCCACCGAAGCTGCCGGCTGAACCATTGCTTCCTTGGTCACCCCCATTACCGCCACCCCCATTGCCACCTAGGGCACCTGTGAGGCCCGTAGCAGCTGAACCATTCCCAATATATCCGCCACCTCCACCACCGCCATCATGACTAATCAACGCGGCACCATTTCCACCGGTCGCGTTGTTACCCTGGAAGCTCACGTCTCGCAAAGTAACGTTTGCATTTTCATCAACAAACACGGCTCCACCCGCTCCCAGCCCGCCACCACCACCGTAGTATCCATCGCCGCCATTCCCGCCTTGGCCTTTGCCATTTTCGACGGTCAGGTTTTCGATGACGACGGTGCCACTTTCGACAAAGAACGGACGGTACTGACTGGCCCCGCTGAGCGTCTGACCATTGCCGTCGATGGTCAGGTTCTTGTCTAGGTTGTTAAGGTTGCCGGTCAGCGTGATGCCTGCAGTCAGACGGATCGTGTCACCCGCGACTGAGTTGGTGATCGCGGTGTTGAACTCAGCTTCGTCCGCCACATCGATCGTCCCAGCCCACGATGGCCCGACCATGGCAACACCGGCCATTAGCATCGCAGCGAGACCACGGCACGAACCTTGCCACGTCTCACCCAGCATACGACGCAGCCGAGCACGCCGTGGCGCGAGACCTGGGCTATCGAGTTGCGGACGACGAGACAAACGTGACGAGAACTTCGGCATGCTGATATTCATGTTGGGGAGTGTTGTGTTTCTGACCGGGAATCGCCGGTAGCGACTTTGGGATCAGTCCGAGGCCGAAAAACCTCGACAACCTCCGCGACGCAATCTCACTCACCCGGCATCGGCTACGCCATCAAATCAACTTAACCAGACTGATTCGAAAGACTAAGAATCACGTCTTGTGCAGCCGGACTTTGCAACGTAATCGACAGAGCTTGCCAAGACTGCCTACCTGACGGGGGAACACGCCTTGGGGCCTGCAACAAGAGCAAACAATGGGGGCAGGCCTCTTCGTTGAGCTCACCCGGACGGATACGCCGTAACGTTTCGCACTTGGAGACGATCGACGGTGCCACGGCCACCTCGTGCCGACGAAGCGGGCGGACTGCACCACGCCTTGAATCGCGGTCATCTACGAGCGGAGATCTTTCACAAGGACGCTGCTCGCTACCACACCCGTGGCATGAGCCATGTCTATCAGCAACGCGACAAGAGCTTTCCGATCCAGGATGACGAACACTTCTTTGTTGTCTGCCGGTACGTCGAACGCAATGCCTTGCGAGCGGGTCTGGCCAAGCGTGCTGAGGACTGGCGTTGGGGATCGCTTTGGAGGTGGCTTCAAAAGCTCGAACCCAACCCACGCCTGCTTTCGCCGTGGCCGTTGGGTCGGCTTGTGCGTTGGGTCGAGCGGGTCAACGAACCGCTCACGGACAACGAGTTGGCCGCGTGCCGGCTATCGGCGCAACGCGGCAAGCCGCTCGGTGACGAGGGCTGGGTTGAGTCGCTCGCCCGCCGCCTCAACCTCGAATCCACCATGCGGCCAAGGGGCCGAAAACGGGTTCGCTTTTCTGGACAACCCAACAAAGAGGCCTGAGCCTTTGATGTCCCTGTGTCTGCCGAAGCGGCTTGATCCGGCCTACTTGTTGACACGCAATCGACAGGTGCCCGCGATCGTCCGAACAACCGAGCGGCCAGCGATCCGCTTGGATTCATCGGGTTTCCTTCGAGTGATTGGCAGTGCGTTGGATTGATTTCACTTCGTTGTCACTGCCGAGATCCGTCACCGGACCGAGACTGGTGATGTGGTTGTCGCTGGACAGCTTTGCCAACACGACTGGGTTCTCTGTCTCGTTGGTGAGTGTGATGTCGGCGGCGCGATAGGTTTCAGGTGCGTGTTTTTCAAAATGAGTCTCGTGACCTTCCGGGACCTCCGGAAAGTCGACGCTCAAAAAGTCAAACCGCAACGCGTAGCCAACGATGATCGGACGTGGCGTTTCAGCCTTCGCTGCCTTCTGCCAGAGACGAATCGTGTGACGCCGGCCTTTGATGGCGGCCAATGGATGGTCGCCAAGCGAATGGGGTGCTGGAAGGACTTCCAAGTCGATCTGCTGCCCGGAATGCGAATCAGAATGGATGTACAGCAGAGGCCCATAGGCCGCATTCCCGCTGCAATTCTCAATCACCCCGCGACTGGGCAATGAATACCCCTGAATGACACAATCCAGCACTTGGCAATTGGTCACGGTCGCTTTCTTGGCCATGTAGAGTTTGATCCCGCCACGAGCTTTCTTGACCACGCAGTTGTCAACAATCATCTCGCCGGCACCCTTGTACGCACGGATGCCATCTTCCATGCAGTTGAGCATGTGGTCTCTCGGAATCGGCAGTCCACGGACTTCTTCCGGCCACTGCAACTGATAGTCAAATCGCTTCGCCAAGTCGCGTCGATGAAGTTCCGTGTAGCATTCGTTGCTGGGACGCACCGTGCCTTCGACGATTGTGTTCCGGACCGTTGTTCGATTGCCACCTTGAACAAAGATCGCGTGCCCGAACGCCTCCATCTTGATTTGACATCCGTCGACCACGGTGTTGTCACCGGTGATTTGAATACCGCAATGCTTCTTCAATCGCAGGACGGCTGCTCTACCGATGCCGAACATGTTGCCATACCCATACGGGTAGGAACCACGAATGGTCATCTTCATCCCGATCACCCGGTTGTTGTCACCAGAGATCACCATTTCATTCATCCCGCCAAACTTGCGACCGTGGTTGTAGCTTCCATAGTCCGTGACCTCCGTCGAACCGTCGGGATACGTGTCCTCAATGGTTCCGCCACGCAACGTGATTCCATTCCCGGTCAGTCGAAACAGGTTTCGCCCCGAAACCACATCCATGGGGACAATCAATTTGACGCCCGTCCATTCGACCGTGTTGTTGGAACCTGAAAATTCCAATCCGCGACGGTCGGTGATCCAGTACTCCCCAGGAGCCACCACGATTTGCTGATCATCCCCTTTCGCGACTCGTCGGAGTTCGTCGATTGAGTTCACACGAACGGTGGAGCCGGCAGCTTCCTCGCTCTTCGACCCAACGGGCAACAACTCGTGGACTTGAAAACCCGAGTAAACATGGTGCGTTCCGACCATCCGGAACCCAAAGAATCCTTCTCGATAAGTTGGAAAACGATCGGATTCAAAAGCTGAGCTCCGCGAGACACTTCCCCCATCCTCATCGTGGTCTTCGAACTCGACCAAGTCGCCTTGGCGGAATTGATAGACCAGCTTTCCATCCAAAATGTATTGAACCACATCGTCATAGGCGACCAATTGAACGGTCATCTTGCGGTTGGGCTGAATCAGATAACCAGGGTGATGGTCTTGGTCATTCAGTGCGACATGAGAAACGGCATCACCGTTCCGCGTTCGCGGGTAACGCCGCATCCGAGTCGTCGTGTTTTTGCGGCCTCCGCTGCTGGCATAGTAGCCATGCATCTTGTCGTAGTCGGTGAACTTGCCTGAGTAACGGGCGGGATCGAACAATCCCTGGTCGGGATCGTCCGGATCCGTCGCCATCCAAAACTGATTCAAATCTCGCGGTTCCACGCCAGGAATTGCGGGCTCATGGGTGGGGCAAACCACGTCGTAAGTGATCGCGATTCGGGTCGACAATTTGTGCTTGTACCAGACCGTGCAGCCTCGCCCCGGAACCAAACAATCCAACGTCTCATCGTTCGCCCGAACGGATGCCTCGGGAAACCCTTCGCGATCTTCGATCTGGACGACCCAGTCATCGAGGTTCTCAAAGTTGTCCTGCAGCAACAACTTTCCGACGCGAAAGTTCCCTACACCATGGCCAAGCACAACCGGCGACTGCTCGCTCGCCTGAGCCTTCGCCGATGAAGCAACCGCCTCTGCCAAACCTTGCTCTTCAGCGACGACGTGGCCACAAACCCAAAAGGCGGCAAAGAGGACCAACCAACGCGATGCAGCCATGGGGCGATTCACAAACATGGCTTGCGGAATAAGGCTGGAGGCAGAAATCGACAAACCCGAAATTGGTTGACCGTTCATTCGTTGGATCCTGTTTCAACTTTTGATTCGGTGTGTTCGGTGCGAACCCAGACGTCTCGATGGTACTCATTGTCCGACGAAGTGGGTTGCGAATCCAGCAACGTCGACAACCGCTCCCAATTTCCTTTCGCGATCAATAGGTCGGCCGCAGGACGTTTGACCATGGCGTAGCCCACCAAACGCTTCCACTTGCTGTGATTTCGATCGAGAAAGTAGCCCCGTGCGTCCGCAAAGTAATCTCGCTGGGGATGCCGACTCGGCAAATTCAAATCCAACGACTCGCTTTCAACAAAGTAGTAAGGATCGGGGGTGAAGATCCTTTGACCGGTTTCCGCCTGTTCGATCTCAAACACTGGCAACGCCCCCGACACCGGCTTTGCAAACAACTGGAACGTCGCTCCCTCTCGTGTGACCGTCGTCATCGGGCACTCAGACGCATTGAAGTTTAACAATCCATAGTCGACGTGGTCCACCAACGATTCCGCGCGTTTCATGGTCGCTGCTTTTTCTCCAACGACCAAGTAGCTGCGAAACCAAATGGTTGAACCAGGAACAATGCGAAGCTTAGGAATGATTTCACAAACGTCGTAGTTGCGAAAACTATTCTCCGGTCGAGTGGCCCAGTCTTTCCACGTGGTTTTGTAAAGCGGTTCGTTCGCACGCCAATCGCGATACAGCGAGTGTGTGAACTGGCAGTACGCTTCGCCGTTCGCTTTGCGTTCCAACTCGCGTTCCAGATGCTTGTCGCGTCCGTACACCAGCGCCAAACTCGGACTGTCATCCGCATCGGATTGGCACGAGAGGTTCCAACCTGCGGTCTCGCGGACATTCACCGTGCCGTATTCGCTCAGAAAGCCTTCTCGCTCGAGCAACGCTCCTTCCGGCGAAGACACATACCGCAGCGGTAGACTGCTGATGCGCGTGCCTCCCCAAGGTGCATTGAGGTGATCAAAAACGACGTCCTCTCGTTGACTGAAATTGTGCACCACCCAGGTCATCTCGATCACACCATCACCCACATCACGAATTTGAGTGTAGTAGAGCAAGGGCGATCGATGCACACTTCGGATTTGAGGGACCAACCCCCAATTCAACATTCGAATGGCACGAGCGTCTTCGTCGACCTCGTATGCCAGCAGAGGGCAGTAGAGTGACTTCAGCTCAGACGAATCGGGGATGTAGGCGCCCGAATTGTGAACAAAGAACGTGTCGCTCAACCCCAATTCTTTCAACCTGTTCTGGACCGCCTCCACCTCCGTCGATCGTTGCTCCGGCTGACCCCGATTGCTGGCCTGCGTCTGGATGCCGTTGTACTGAGTGCACACAGCAACAAATTGCCAAACCTCGTCGTTCCACGGCGACAACTTGCCACCGGGACTCCTCCAGGATGGCGGCACACTTTCGCCAAACGGTCCTCGCAACGAATAGATCTGACCGCCCTTTCCCATCCGCAGCTGAAACGAATCCGAAGGCGTTTGCTGGTGCTGCATTTCCACTTGAAAGACGGCCGCTTCATCGATCCGGTCGTCCCACACACTGGGACTGGGGGAATACTTTGATTCAAACCGAGTCTCGCCGCTGACCGATTCAGTCACAACGGTGGAGGCTGGAAACACATCCAACTTCGGTTCGACGGATCGGAGGCTTTGCGTTGTCCATTGCCGGTTTCGAAGTTGCGGTGGCCCAGGCAACGTCTCGTCCAACTGAGCTGAGACTGAATCCGCAACGCCGCAGCAAGCAACCACCAGAGCCAACAGCATGCAACGAATCGACACCCATTGAGAACGAAGACAGGACTTCATCGGATTGGTATTTGATGGGCAGGAAGGATGAGAACGGAGAGACTCAGACAGGGAGACATCATCGTCTCGCTAATTCGCAATCGCTCGTTTCGAATACGGTTCCGACGAATCCTTTCCAAATTTCATCGTCGGGAAACTGACCAGATATTGGTTCTCGTCGATCAGGTTGAAAACGAAGTGAGTCACATTTCCGGGCAACTCAACCTGCACACGATCACCTGCAATTTCAGCGGGCAACCGATACCATTCCTCGTATCGTTCGCCTCCATTGTCCGTGTAAATCAGATTGGCTTTCACCACCTTCGCCCCGTGCGTTCGAAACTTCACCCACACGATATTCCCATCCCGTCCATGATCCGACACCTCACAGACTTTGTCTTGATGGGGTAAGCGGCGCGAGCAAGTCGGGTTCAGAAATGGTGGACTCGCGGCCGTTTCATCCAGACGCCGTTGCAACGCTTCGTTCATGGCCGCTGCTTTCTCCGGCATTTCAGCCGCCAAATTGTTGGACTCCTCTATGTCCACGCGTTGGTTCCGCTTGTCGTAGAGACGATACAACTCCAGCGGATTGCTGCCGTCCTGCAACACATCGGACCAGTTCCGAATCAGCTTGTAGCCGCTCACGCGAAGGGTGGACTGCATCGACGAGTGCGGGAAATGCCAGAACATTGAATCGCGAGGACTGCCGTCGCGATCCACGATCAAAGACGCGTCTTTCGGATCAGAAGCAAGCAACGACGACAGGTCCGCTCCATCAAGACGCTGTTGTGTCGGTTGGGATGTTCCAGTCCACGCCAGGATCGTTGGATAGAAATCCAAACCGTTGACCATCGCATCCGATTCCGTTCCCGCTGCGATCCCAGGCCCGCGAATGATCAACGGCACACGGACGCCGCCTTCCTTGGCGTTGATCTTGCCTTTGTCCAGCGGGTAGTTGTCAGTGATGACCTCGCCCGGATGCCGCTCCATCCCGCCATTGTCCGAGGTGAAGATCACATACGTGTTTTCGATCAGTTTGTGCCCTGGCCAACGCGGGTCTTCGGTCGAATCGAGGTAACTCAGCACATTCCCCACGTAGTGGTCCAGCATTTCGACCATCGCGCCGTAGAACGGATTGCGTTGTCCTTCGAGTTCCCATTTCTCTGGATCCGTCGGAAACGGAACCTTCATCTTCTCGCAATACTTCCGCAACAACCTTTCCGATCGTGTGTGAATCGGTGCGTGCACCAAGTACGTCGCGTGATACAGAAAGAACGGTTCCGCTTTGGCTTCGTCCATGAACGACATCGCGTCCGTCACATTTTGATGGAACGGAAATCCGTCCTCATCCAATTGATAGGGGTCGTCGTCCGCTGCGGTCGCAAATCCAGTCAATCGGTTTGGTCGCATGGACCGAGTCACCCCACGTTCGGACCGAGTGAAATCGAACCCTTGATCCTCGGGTTGCGGAAATGCGAAGTGATTGATCGCGACATGCCACTTGCCCGCGTGTCCCGTCCGATACCCATTTCCTTGCAGCGCTTCGGCGATCGTGACTTCGCTCAGCTTCATTCGACCGCTGTACCAGGGCGAAATCAGGGTCGAGTTCTTGGTGTGCGGCGACGGGGGGGCACCTCCGACGACGTGCGTCTTCTGTGTCTTTGCCGGGTGCTTGCCCGACAAAATGGCCGCTCGCGAGGGTGCGCATGTCGGTGCCGGCGAGTACGCTTGTCGGAACAAGACGCCCTGCTGACTCAGCCGATCGATGTTGGGTGTCTCATAGGGACACGGTTCGTCGATGTCGTAACAACCGACGTCCTGCCATCCCAAATCATCGGCCAGCAGCAACACAACGTTCGGCTTCTCGGGACGCTCTTGCGAGAAAGCTGAAGCAGCCCAGCCCACCGCATAGAAGAAGGTGCACGTGGCCAATGCCTGAAATGTCAGGAAGCGAGACATGAGGGTTCACCGCAGATGGGGAGGGAGATGGAGGGGATACCTTGTCGGATCTCAACGGTTGCAGACGACGAACGCCCTGAGCTCACCGCGTTTGAACCTGCAATTCTTGGAAGGCGGTATTTTCACCTCGTTGGGTGACGGGTTGGACCTTCCAAACGATCCAGCGAAAGCGGCCGAGCGTGTGACCGTCCTTGGATCGCAACCCAACCGAGTTGAACCTGCCGTGTTTCCGGCTCGTTGTGTCGACCGACACGAGCGGGGTGAATCGGGACCGATCCTCAACGTTCCATCCGGGATCCGATGCCGAATCGCTCGCATACAAAGTGAGTTTCTGTGCTCCCCTGACACCGTTTCGATCCGTGGACCAACTCACAATCGACACCACACTTTGAACGGTTCCCAGATCCAATCGATACGCACCGGAGTCGACTCCGTTTGCAAACACCGGGCCATAGCCTTCTTCCAATTTGCCATCCGTGAGCGACGGAAGCGGTGCGTCACGAACAGGATGATTGGCATTCACCTTCGCATCCGCGGGCGCCTCCTGGTGGGCTTGTTCGATTGCGGCAGGTGATTCAAAGCTTTCAAGAACGACAGAGGGAGCCGAATCGGTCACCACGTCGATCACTCGCTGTTCGCGGACGACCTTCAGTCGCAAGGTCGAACCGCTCGCACCTTGAAATTCCGCCAACAAATCCGAGCCCTTGCCAACTCGTTTGCCATTGAGTCCTTGGATCACGTCCCCCTCTTGCAAACCGGCCTTCGCCGCCAAGCTTGAGGGAGCAACCGCCGACAACGCAACGCCGCCCTCTTCTTTGGCAACGCCGTACGCCGAGAACTCTTCCCCCTTCAAGTCATCCAGCTTCGCCCCCAGCCAGTAGATCGATTGTGGGCGCGTCACACGCCCGCTGTCCGAACGAGGTTTGTTGAGCGAGTTTTTGACGTCCAATGCCGGAATCACAGGCGTCTTCGCGATCTTTTTCAGCGAAGGCTTCTGCACACCAAACTGGTCCATCGGAAAGTTCTTGAACCCAATTTTCAAAGCGGGAGAATCGTCCTCGACGCGAAAATCGCCCTTTGCCGGATCGATGAATTTTGGATCCGCCACGATCGAATTCACATCCCAACCGAAACTCGCATAGCGATTTTTTATCTCAGGAGCGTTGGCAAAGTACAGGTTGCCGTCGACTCGTTTTCCCTTGGCCGTTTTGGTTGGCATCCGTGCTCCTTGCGGTGCCGCCATGAAGATGTTGCCGAAGACTTCGTCGCCGCTGTCGTTGTACCAAACGTGCGGGTGCAATCCGTTGTTGAGCGTGATGTTGTTCCACGCCCGGCGCCGGAACCCTTCTCGCAACTTCAGACCACCGGCCAACATCAAATTGTTGGTGATGTCGTAGTTCGATGAGCCATCGTCCAGGTCGATGTCCCAGCCATGATCGCATCGCCAGCGACTGTTTCGAATCACGGTGGTTTCGACCGCATCCAGAAACGGAAAGCTCGGTTCGGCGTCGATGACCTTTTGGCTGGCACCACGATCACTGCTCCAGTAGCGATCGCGTCCCCAGGAGTTGAAGGACCCGTGGTCATGCGTTTCCTGGACCGTGTCAAAGACATCACAGCCTTCGATCAAGTGGCCACCCCAAGCCCCATCGCCGATGTTGATTCCTGCTCGAGCACAATCGTAGATCGAGCAGTCACGGACGGTGATGTGCTGTGCCATTTCAATCTGCACGCCAGCGGGCTGCCGTTCGACTCGGCCGATTCCATGAATCAAGCAATCTTCGACCACACAATCCGCCGGGTAGTTGTTGGTCTTTGGACCTGGCGTCCGGTCCACCTTCGTCAAATCATTTTTGTGACCGTACTGGAACAAAGGATCTCGCACCGCGTCGGGATCTCCCACCAAGCAAACCCCGCTGGCACCTGCATCGTGAATGTGACAACCGGAGATCCGCGCCCGGCGGTTGTAGTGGTTCACAAAGATCGCGTTGCCGCCGACCTGATCGAACTCCGAATTGGCAATCGCGACATCCTCGGTTCCGGTCAGCACCACGGCACCGCCGCGATAGATCGTCCAGTCCGAACGCAGCATCGGTTCTTTGGTTTCCATGAACGTGCGGGCGGAATGGCGGAAGACAAAACCGTTCAGCGTGATGTGTCGAACGGGAAGTTGCTCGGTGCCTTGGAACTCGATCAAGTGTCGCAACCGAACGACTTCAATCTTGGCCGCCTTCAAGTCCACCGCTGGGCCAGGGTAAAAATACAACGTGTTCGTTTTCGCGTTGTGGTACCACTCGCCGGGTGCATCCAGTTCTTCGAAGATGTTCTCAACCATCCGTTGGTCCGCGTGCATGCCAGATGGCCGGTTGTTTTGCCAACCGCCTTCGAAGGTCACGTTGCCATCCGAATCTTTGCCAGTGATCCGGTAGTGATACCCGCCCCAACGAGCCCGATGCATGGCGTGAATGAAACCACCACTTGGGTCACTCCACCGTGCCGCACGCTCCTTTGAAAACGCGTCCGCAACGCGGCCTTGATACGCTTGCGTCGTCTTGGATGGATCGTAGTTGGGATAGCGGGCCATGCGTTGCAGTTGGCCGCCCACGAACAGTTGGTCAATCACCAGCCCGGGTGTCGTGTTGGCTTGCACAATGCCATCACGAAACGGTTGCCAGTTCAACTCAAGCCGTGAGCCGCCACTCAAGATTGCCTGACCTTCGTTCACGGCGCGATAAACCACCGGATGTTCCGCCGATCCCGAATCGCCCGATTCAAACATCAACGTTTGTGGCAGATGGTGCACACCATCGCCGATCCAAACGGTCACGTTTTCTTTCCCCACCGAAGGCCGGGCGATCTCGCGCGCACGCTCGACCGAAGCGACCGGCGCCGACTGAGAGCCATCGTTGGCGTCGTCACCTTGCAAGTCGACATACACATCGAGTGCGTTTGCCGACTGCATTCCCAATGACAGCAACGTCAACGTGAGAAACGTTCGCGACAGCCCCAAAGCTGCCCGAGAGATTCGCGACCGAGAAGATTGCATCATGATTTTCAATGAGAAAGGATTCCGCCGAGCAAGCACCATGATCCAACCACCTCAAAACTCGACAGGCCAATGCGACGCCCTGGAAATGATTTGCGACACACAAAGACAAGAACGCGGCCACAAACGAACGCTACCGGACCACTGTTCCACCCAAGCATACCAGCCACGTCTCCAAGATTCCTGCCTTTCCACTCTCCCCGATGGAGCCACCCGACAGCTTCCGGCGGACCGCTATACTCTCGGCGAACGCTGCGTTTCCCGTGTTCCTCGATGTTTTCCCTGTTTCCCAATCGAGTGAATCCACACGACGATTTTTCGCAATCGAACGAGGGCCGTCCCCATCGACAATTCGCTAGGCGAGGGTGTTTACTTCGCACCCCATTCGTACCCCGGTTTCATCCGTCGCTTGTTCGCGATGATGGTTGACGGAGCGATTTTGACGCTTGTCGGGATCGCGAATTGGATCCTGCTGGCGCTGCTGTTCTACGTCCTGGAAACCAACCGAAGTCCAGAGACGCTCCACTTGGCAATTTGGGTCACAATCATCTGGATCTACATGACGGTGATCAAACGTTCCTGGCTTCGCACGATCGGGTACCGATTGGCAGGTCTCCGAATCGTTGACACGCGCGGATCGCGACCGTCGCTGACCAGGATGACGCTTCGAATGCTGATGTGGATCTTTGGCCCCTTCAATTTCATCCTTGATCTGATTTGGTTGGGAGCCGACTCCGAACAACAATCGTTGCGTGACTGCTACTGCAGCACTTATGTCGTGCTTGCCACAGCACAACCGGAAGGCACCGCGCCCGTCCACCTGACCCGCTACTTCGCCGCTGGAATGGCTCCGTCTTACCCCCGCGTTGTGCGCCCCCGGAAAGTTTCATGAACGGTCTTCTGATTCGCGATTTGACCATCGAGGACTCTGCCGCGGTCGTCGAGTTGAACGAGGCTGTTGTTGCACTCACTAGCCCCATGGATGCGGAACGATTTGCAACGCTGCACGCCCTCAGCAGCCTGAAACTCGCGGCGGAAATCGATGGTCGGCTGGCCGGATTCCTGCTCGCGATACCTGCCGGCGCGGCATACGACAACGGCAACTTTCAATGGTTCTCAGAACGCCACGATCACTTTGTCTACATCGATCGGGTCGTGGTCTCGAATGAGTTCCGAGGCCTTGGCATCGGCCGCGTGCTGTATTCACGAGCGTTCGACGAGGCCAAACGTCTGGGTGCGTTGAATATCTGTGCGGAAATCGATTTCGAACCAGCCAATCAACCATCCCTCCGTTTCCACGAATCGGCTCATTTCGTCGCGATCGGGACTCGCCTGCTGGACAGTGGAAAAACAGTCTCGATGCAAATTCGATCGCTCACTGACTGACATCACTCTACCGACCGATCTCGGAACAACACGACAGCCTTCGCAGTGGAGAAACCGACATGACCGCCCTTCGAATCCTCCTTGCTTTCCTCTGGACTTGCTCGTCGTGGAATCTCCTTGTGAGCGTCGAACCACTTGCGGCACAAGAGACCACATTGATTCCGCCTGACACCTTGAAATCCCAAATGGATCAGGCCTGGGAAGTCACCTGGGGCAGATTCTTCCAAGAGGACGTGCAGACATTTGCTGACTATCTCAGCAGCTATGAACCAGGGCAAGAACTCGCACACCTGCCCACCGCCGAGGAGGTCCAACGCCAGTACCCCAACCCATGTGGCTACAGCACGGGGATGGAAGACGGCATGATTTTGGGTGGCGCCATGCTCAGCATCCTTGCGGACAAGTACGCGGTGACGAACGACGACACCCTGCGAGAAACAGCGAAGCAAGTGTTCCGCGGCGTGCACCTCTGCGCCACCGTGCACGGCGTTCCCGGGTTCCTTGCCCGAAACGTCTGCGCCGAAGATCGCAAGAGCGTCTACATCAACTCCTCTCGAGACCAATACACCCACGGCGTGCACGGGCTTTGGAAATACTATCGAAGTCCGCTCTCAGAGGAAGCGACACGATCAGAAATTCGCGAACTCCTCGCCGCGGTCGCGGATCGAATGACCGAGTTCGCCACGCCGGAGAACGATTTCGATTTTTGCCGCGCCGATGGACAACGGTGTCCGCTGGGCATCTGCCGGATGTGGAATGTGCAAGCTCACGAGGCCGCCCGACTGCCCATGATCTACGCCGCCGCCTGGGATGTCACCCAAGACGGAAAGTATCGCCAACTATGGCGGCGTTACGTCGCCGAGGCGGTGAAGCAATCCGCCAATCCCGACCAAAACACACCCGCGTATGCGATCTTGCAAATGCAGTGTTCCCTGGAACTGCTGCATCAGTTGGAACCAGATCCAAAGCTAAAATCGCAAATCCAAGACGTGATGCAACACCTGGCAAGCATCGCGGAAGAACGTTCGGCTCGCGTCGCAGTCCAACTCACGCACAAGACCGCGGAAGAAATGAAAATGCTGGGGCCGGACTGGCGTCACGTCGACCGCTGGATCAACCAGAACGAATATGCCAACCCGCAGTGGGGAAAATACCGAGAGGTGTGGCAGCTCACACGCGAAGCCGGTGAAGCGGCCATGGTGCCATTGATGGTGGAAGCCCCGATCCTGACCTCTGAACAAAAGCAACGGTTGCGGGACCTGATCCGGAACACCGATTACTCGCACAACTCCAGTTGCGGGATCATTTATCACCAGGGTGCTTACTGGAAATCCCGCTTGACCAACAACCTCTGACTGGAGCGAAATGCTCTTTGTCAACACGACTCGAAAGATTCGAAAAGCGGCACAGCGAATCCATCCGACTCGTCGCGTCATGAAACGAACGGATCATCGAGAGTGAAGCGTTTGCGGCTCTTCGCAGGCCCGAATGGTTCAGGTAAGTCGACGATCAAAAACAATCCTGCTATTCAACCAGAGTGGTTAGAAGTACAGGTCAATCACGACGAAATTGAACTGGAACTCCGGACTGCAGGATTCATTGATCTCAGTTGCATCGGCATCGAAATAACTCCCGATGAGTTGAACGTTGGATATCAGTCATCCAATCACTGGGGAATCCGCGAATTGGACAGCAAAACAACTTTCGAAGTGGGGCCACCAAACCATCTTTTCTTTCGCACTTCCAATCTCACATCCTACCACGCGTCATGGATCGCTGGGTATTTTCGCGACCGCTTGATCCTTGAAGGAAAATCACTCGCGACCGAGTCGGTCATGTCCCATCACTCCAAGATTGAGTTGCTTCAACAAACCGAACGAGCTGGCTACCGAAACTACCTCTACTTTGTTGCTACATCTGACGAAGAAATCAACTTGGACCAAGTTCGACTTCGGGTTGCACACGGTGGGCACGACGTGCCGGAACAAAAGATCCGAGAACGCTAAGCAGGTCGGCAGGAGTCTTTCGGCATTTGGACTGTTTCGGTAAGCGTCGTTGCTCCCACGTACAACCGGGGCGAACGCCCAAACGGCTCACATGATGATGCCCGATCATTCCTGCCGACCTGCTTACCATCGCTCCATCGCATTGCTTGGGAAAGCACTGCACCACGTCTATCGCGGTTACGTTTTTGACAACTCGGGAGCAGAGCCCGAACTGATTGCCGAACGAACCCCACAAGGCACCGTTGAATTGCGATCGCGTACCATTCCACAATGGTTTGCTGATGCGGTTTGGAACCAGTCGACTTCCGACAAAATCTGCTCCTTGAGCAACCATTCCTGACGGACGGCCTTCCTATCATTCATCCCTGAGGCTGGAGAAGAACTCGGCACTTGGTGATTCGGGTAGCGAGGCTTTCCAATCTGCCAACTGCTTCGACAGCTTCGAGACAACATCCGCTTGCGAGTCTTTCAAATCAGTTGACTCGTAGGGGTCGGACACAATGTCATACAACTCCACGTAGCTCGAATCTTCGTTTGCCAACAGCTTCCAAGATTCATGCACCACGCAGAAAGACGCCCAGTGATGCGGACGAGATTTCGTGGCCGGCCAACGAGCCCCGATCTTCCAGAACAAGGGCTTGGAACGGCCGGACGTTGCTTCGCCTTGCAAAGACGCGACCTGACTGACCCCGTCGGCAACATACGTTTCCGGCAGGTCGACTCCCCCAACCTCGCAAAACGTGGGCAAGAGGTCGACGGCGCTGATCATGACAGAATCATTTGACTCCCCCGACGCGACGTGCCCAGGCCAACGGACGATGAACGGCACGTTGACACCGCCTTCGAACAGCGACGCCTTGTACCCTTTCCGCCCCGCCGTGATTCCTTTGGCAGCGCCGATGCCAAACCCGGCTCCGGTCGCGGTGTCGTAACTCAGTTCCAACTTCGAGTTGGCCGATCCACGCGCGGGACCGTTGTCGGAACTGAAAATGACCAATGTCTCCTCGGTGAGTTCCAACCGGTCCAAGGCGTCCAAGACTTCGCCGATTCGATCGTCTGCGTGCGACAACACCGCGGCATAAATCTCATCGGCATCACTCAATCCGAGCTCACGAAAACGCCAGCGGTACTTTGGAATCACGTGGAACGGTGTGTGCGGTTCATGAATCCATAAGTTCACGAAGAACGGCTTGCCCTCGGATTGCGCCGCTTCGATGAACCGAATCGTCTCGACCGCATCTTCGTGCACCGGCATCTGCTCGCCCGAGCAATTGAACGCACCGTACTGATCGTATCCGTAAGCCGCCGGTGTGGGCGAATCAGGAATCATGTCGTTGGACAGGTGCCATTTGCCGAAGTGCGCTGTTCGGTAGCCACCCGATTGCAGCAACCTCGGCAGCGTCACCGCGCTGGGATCCAACCAATCCGGCATGTTCCGCTTCGCGTTGCTGGGCACCCAAGCGAAGTGCCCATCAATGTTATGACGTGCCGGAAAGTGTCCCGTCATCACCGCCGTTCGACTCGGTGAACAAACACCGCTGGCAACCGTGAAGCGTTGAAAATCCGTTCCCTCGCGAGCCAAGCGATCGATGTTTGGCGTTTGAACATACGGATGCCCATGACAAGACAGATCGCCCCACCCCCAGTCATCCGCGAAAATGAACAAGATGTTTGGCTTGCTCGGTTGCTCAACCGCGGAGGAACCTTCCGCGGCGGACACCTTCCGTTCCGCCATGGCAACGCCACCGAAAATCAACATCCCCACAACCAGGCAACTGAGCCACTTCATTCGTCCACCGACAACCGTTTGATTCCACATTTGATTTTGTTCCGACCCCTGAGTGTGTGATTGTTTCGAACCAGTCAAACGGACTGGCCCCCGCCGTGGAGTTCACAACCGAGACTCACGACACGCTAATCCATCTCGCCGCCCAATGCATCAACCTCGCGAAACGACGCGAGTCGCAAATGGGTTTCGCCGCGACGCAAACCTTGCTCGATCTCCCTCGATACAGACCCAAAATGCCCCTGGTGAAAACCCCGCCGGCACTCCAGATGAGCCATGCCAAACTCAAGCAATCCGATGGCCAGCCAAGCAGAAGCGGCATTCCATCGCTATCACACCCCGCTGGTGCGATGGATCCGAAACCATGAACATGCCCCGGCAGCGAATTTTTCGTCGCAGTGCCTGGCATGCCTTCGAAACGGATAACCTCGAGGGTGGCGACTTCCGCGTCTGACAAAACTTCGGACCGCTGCACGGACGCAAGTTTATTTCTCCCCCACACACGAACCTCGCATGACCACTCCATCCAACCTGGAAACGATGCTGGAACTGTCTCACTTTCTGGGGGACGAACAGCGTCATCTCGCGATCCTGGGCGAGGGCAACACGTCTACAAAGGTCGATGACGAAATCTTCCTCGTCAAAGCCAGTGGCAGTTGCTTGCAAACACTCTCACCCGACGACACGGTCGCGTGCCGTTTCGATGCGTTGCTGCCAACGCTGAAGGAACAACGACTCAGCGACGAGGAGATTGAACAGCGATTGCTGGCGAGTCGCGTTGACCCCACCGCGAAGAAACCCTCCATCGAGACGCTCTTTCACGCGTACCTTTTGTCATTGCCTGAAATTGCGTTTGTCGGTCACACGCACAGCATTGCCATCAACCAAATCTTGTGTTCACCAATGGCAGAAACCTTCGCCAAACGCCGCTTGTTTCCAGATGAAGTGGTGTGCTGCGGCGCCCGTTCGGTGCTGGTGCCCTACGTCGATCCAGGATTGAGGCTGTCACTGGAAATTCGCGAAAAGACAGAGGCCTTCCAGAAAGAAACGGGCGCTCTGCCACGGATCATCCTGCTGCAGAACCACGGCGTGATCGCGATCGGAAAGACAGCCGGCGCTGTCAAGGCAGCCATGCTGATGGCCCACAAAGCCGCCACCATTTTCGTGGGGGCGGCATCGCTCGGCGGACCAACGTTCATGAGCGAACACGACGTCCTCCGAATCGCCGGACGAACCGATGAACACTACCGACAAAAGGCTCTGCAACTTTGAGCCTTGGACGGACGGCGCAAGCGTGAACCAACCTGAACCGAACCAAAAGGGCTCAACGAAGAAGCCCAATCACCCAAGACACTCAATCACTCGCCGGAATCGAGCTCTTTCCTCGCAGCGTTTCCAATCTGTTGCTGTTCGGTGCGGTATTCACCGGGTGATTGTCCGGTCTCTCGCTTGAACACCGCGCCCAGACTTTCCTTGTGACTGTAGCCAGCCAGCGGAGCGATCTGCTCCAAGGTCATTTCGGTTTCGGTCAACAGTTGCCGGACGCGTTCCAACTGCGTCATCGTGATTTGTTTGTGTGGGGTGTGACCGAGCACATCGCGGAACCGCCGCTCGAGCTGTCGGCGAGACAAAGTGGTGAACTCCACCACGTCACCGACGTTGATTCCCGTGCACGCATTCTGACGAATGAAACGACAAACCCGTGCCAACTCCGCATCCTCCACCGCAATCACTTTGGTCGAGAGTCGCTCGGTAACGGAGATCGGAGTGATTCGCTCCACCTCTTTGTCTGGTACCCAGCCCGCCATCATTTGCTGCAAGATCTCCGCCGCACGGTACCCGGCGAGCTCGGCATCGGGTCGCACACTTGATAGGGGCGGGTCACAGATCGAACAAATCGTGTCGTCGTCATCCACACCGATCACCCCGACATCATCGGGCACCGCGATGCCTGCAAACCGACACGCGTTGAGAACTTGTTGTCCACGAATGTCATTGCAAACAAACAACCCGGTGGGACGCTCCAACGTCGACAACCACTCGCCCAGAGATTCCTGCTCCACCACACCGGCACGTTCCAATTCTGTCAACGTGATTCCAGGTGCACCGGGGGATTGGAACTCGGTGAACGGGCAGCCTGCGTCTTGCACCAACTTTCGGAACGCAACCAGGCGAGCATCCGAATAGGTGGCGAAGCGAAATCCACAAAAAGCAAAACGCCGAAAACCGCGTTCCCAAAGATGCTCAAAAGCCATCTCGGCTACGCGTTGATTGTCGGCCTCCACCTGAGGGACACCGGTGAACTTTCGGTTGCATCGCACGTCCACAATGGGAACCCGCAACTGACGAAGCGGATCAATGGAGTGATGATCAAGTCGGGCAATCACGCCATCCACGCGAGTCCCTGAAATCCAGTCCGGGACCCCCGCATCAATCGTCATCTCCTCGTGCAAGAGAGACCAATTGCCTTTGGTCCTGGCATACAACGCGATCCCGCGAAGCAGCCCGCGACCGTAGGCCCGAGAGACTTCCACCAACAATGCAATTCGAGGTCGATTGGTCTGAGTCATGGACGCTTTTCTCCCAGGCCGACACGAGGCTGCAAACCAAACCACGAACGACGCAAATGATTGCCAACCCGACACACATGCCGAGCTCTATAGGCCACGACGATCCTACCAGAACCGAAACGCACCGCAAATCACGACCGTCAACATTCCGGCTTTTTCGCCTCCCCTCCCGCAGGAGGGCGACGCAATCCCATAGTTACCCGACTCGAAAACACACTGCGAAGCCCAGACTTTCGAGGGGCCCCAATGTGATCGCAGGTGTCTTCAATTCGCGTTCCGACGCAAACGGACCTGGAAAAGCGTTCACGCTCATCGAGCGCCCGGCACATGCAGTTCGGCGAAAAACGGAGGCCGATCGGGTTGGCAAACGGCCCAACCCTGAGTCAGAGTGGACGTGGCCTCCGCCCATTCACTCTCGTCTAGGAATCGTCACGTGCTCCCCATCCGTCGCTCGCCCCTTCGCTGTTTTCGCAATGCCGCTTGTTTGTCCATCGCGGTTCCAGTGCTGGCAGTGGCCTGTTCAATGATGGCTGGACTGCCGCTTGCTTCTGCCGTCGAAGGCCAATGGCCCAAGTTTCAAAACGGCGGCCTTTTGTCCATCGACACAACGCTGCCGACGGAGTGGTCGCCGGAGCAAAACATCGCGTGGACAGCCGACATCATTGGCTACGGTCAATCAACTCCGATCGTGGCCCACGATCAAATCGTGGTGACCTCCACCAGCGGTGAAAACAAGGACCAGTTCCACGTGCAGTCGTTCGCGATTGAAACCGGTGCACTGAACTGGCAAGTCGACCTGGCCAATCCGTCGCCGTTTAAAAATTCGCCGATGGTCAGCCGAGCGGCGCCCAGTGCCGTTGCCACCGCAGAAGGCTTCGTTGCGTTTTGCGAAGGCGGTGTGTTGCTGGCGATTTCGCCTCAGGGTGAAACCCAGTGGAAACGTGACTTGGTCGCTGAGTACGGACCAATCGAAGCCCGACATGGATTGTCAGCTTCTCTCGAGGCCGACTCCCAACACGTTTTCGCTTGGGTCGAACGTGGCGAAGACCCTTACATCTTGGCAGTGTCCCCAACGACCGGCGAAACGATCTGGAAAACAGAAGGTTTGGGCGCGACCTCCTGGGGATCGCCGCGATTGGTTCCTGTCGCTGGCGGTGAACACCTGGTTTGCAGCGCCAGCGGCAAACTGGTGGGACTGAATCCATCCACGGGCGAGCGACTCTGGGAGTTCACCGACCTGTCCAACAACACGTCCTGCACACCCACCATTGTCGGCGAAGGTCGCTTCCTGATCGGAGCCTCCGACGGGCGGGGTGAAACCAACGCAGGCGCCGCAGCGGCCAGCAACGGATTGATCGAGATCACCCTCGGCGAAGACGACCAATTCCAAGCCGCCTTTGCCTGGCAAGCCGAAAAAGCAACCAGCACGTTTGGCAGCCCCATCGTCGCCGGGAACACCGCCGCGATCGTCAACCGAGCCGGAGTGCTGTATCGACTGGACCTCGAAACCGGCGAACAAGTCTCTGCGAAACGAACCGACGCGGGCGGCATCTGGGCAACCCCCTTGGTCGCGGGCGACAACCTGTACCTGTTCGGCTACAAGGGCACGACCAGTGTGTTTTCTCTGGCCGACGGCAAAGCGATCGCAGAGAACCGATGCTGGCCCGAGGGCGGCGACGACGAGAAAACGCCCGGTTTTGGCGGCGGGAACGTGCTGTACGCGGCCGCTCCCGCAGGCAATCGCTTGCTGATCCGACGCGGCGACAAACTTTTCGCGATCGGTGCGAAGTCGAAGTAGACGGAGCAATGCCTCCACCGCTGGCGAACTTCTTTTTCGCAAGCGATGTTGACGCAAATCACCAAATCGCTACCATCCTGAGAACCACTCGCAATAAGCGAATGGTTTTGATAGCCAGCAAGCGATGCCAAGCGGCCGAAGTCCGCGTCGAGTGATCGACGCCCCTTTCGCGCCGCGGTGACGCCAGCCAGCCATGACCCGATTGTCTCGAAATCCTCTCGAGGCACTGCTTTCGTCATCCAGGTTGGCCCTATGAAAAAGATCTCTGAAGAAACTCTGCAATGCGCTTGGCTCGCTCATCTCAGCGGCGCATCCGATCAAGTCATCCAGCTTCTCGCGTCAGACAATGTCCTGGCGCAAACGCACGATGAGGTCGAACCCGCCGTGCTGCTTGGTCTCGCGCTGCATGAAGTCGGACGGACGCTGGAAGCAGCCGACGCGATTGAAAAAGCCAGCTTGCTCGGGCCGATCCCCGATGAAGCACGGATCACGTTGGCATCCTGTTATGCGCAACTTCGCCGCATCGACCTGGCTCGCGAGTTGTACCTGGAACTCGCACTCAGCCGACGGCTGGAGGCGGACCTCATGCTCAAGGTTGCCGCCGGCCTGGCAGCGATCGATTCGCCTCAACTGGCCATGAAGGTCTGCGAGTGGATCACCGAGAAAGACGACTCGGTCGGACAAGCGTACTACGACATGGGCGTGTACTCGGCTCGCTGTGGCAACGCGTTGTACATCAGCGAAGCATTGACACGCCGTGCCCTCCAACTCGACACAGGCAACTTTCACTACCGAGTCGGACTGGCAGCGCTGTTGATTCAATTGCAGCGTGACGGCGAGGCACTCGAGATCGCGCTCACTTTCACGGTCGATCAACTGCAACACGCAACATGCTTCAGTTGTCTGCAACGGATTGCAGACTTGTTGAATCGCCATCAACACACTGATTTGGCCGTTGCCTGCCAAGCACAATCCGACGTCCTCCGAGCCAAACGCGACACCAACCCGATCCACTGAACCAAATTCCTACTCAGCCTTCACCATGAACGATTCTCTCTCCTTCGCTCAGCTCGAATTCGAAGCGGGCCGCTTTGCTCATGCCATTCAGTTCGCCCAATACGCTTTGGTTGAAGCCCCAGACAACACGGACGCCCTGACGCTTTTGGGGATGGCCAGCCTTTGCATTGACGAAGTCGACGAGGGCATCGATGCACTGGAACGCGCTGCGCTGCTACGTCCACTGCCTCGCGTCGTTCAAATTGAACTGGCGATCGCCTACGGGTCGGCGGGAAGACGCACACTCTCCAAAGATTTGCTGATGACGATTGCGACGTCGGGCAAGGTCAGCAGTTCGGAACTCCTTCGAATCGCAGCGGGCTTGGAAGCGATCGACCAACCGCGTTTGGCAATGGAAGCCTGTCGCCAAGCCGGCATCCTGACGCCGGAACGCCCCGAAGTTCACTACCAAATGGGTTACTACGCCGAGCAATGCGGGCATCCGGCTGAGATTTGCGAATCACTGCTCCGACACGCCATCGGACTGGATCCACGCAACGTCCACTTTCGAATCGGCCTGGCGTCACTCTTGATCCGACTGTCACGACAAGACGACGCCATCAAGGTTCTTGCTCCCGTGATCCCTGATCGCCTGGACGAAGTGCACTGCCAGTGCTGTCTCAAGCGCATCGCGAACCTGTTCTTCGACGCCGGCGATGTCCCACGAGCACGCTTGAGCGCGTCGCGATTGAAAAAACTGACCGAAGGCAACCCGGTGCCGCAACAACACCACATCGCCTGAATCCTTGAGCTTCCAAGCGCACACGCCGAGAAGACGCGCGGCAATCTCAACGCAGAACGATTTGACCGACGGCAAAACAACACACTGAGCAAGCCTGATAAGCCAGGCACCCAACGCGCAAAGATCGCAGTGGATGCGTGCCCAAGAATTCTGACAGGACTTGTGGGTACTGACACCCCTCCGCATGCGAGCAATTCGTTCTTGTTGCGCATTTAATCGGGTGAGTCCCACTTGTTGCGGAACCAACTTTGTGGATAACAGGTCTACGTTTTGCACATCTCCCCACGGATTGGATCCTCCCGTGAGATACGCGTTTTGGCTCACCTTCGCATTGATTGCGACCTGGCTGCTCTGGTCGGGACACTTTGACAACCCGTTCTTGCTTGGACTCGGGGCGTTGTCGGTGTTGGTCAGTCTCACCATCTCGTTGCGGATGAAGATCGTCGACGAAGAAGGGGCTCCCGCTCAGCTGGGCATTCGGCCCTTTGTGTCTTACGCACCTTGGTTGGCCAAGGAAATTGTCCAGAGCAACTTGGCCGTCGCAAAGATCATCTTGTCTCGCAAGATGAAGCTCAAACGCAACCTACTCACGATCACATCGCATCAAAAGTGCGAACTTGGGCGAGTCATTCTGGCGAACTCCATCACGCTGACCCCCGGTACCGTTTCGGTGCAAATGGAAGGCGACAAGATCTTGATCCACGGTTTGAATCTTGAAGAGACCGAGGAAGACATGTCCGGTGAAATGGACGATCGCATCTGCCGCTTGGAGAAATCCAAGTGATGCTTCCCAACGGCGTGTTGCCGATGATTCTGGCCGCCAGCGAAACCGCCACCCATGCGGCTCATTCCACTTCAGGACGTGGCCACGCCAGTTCCTCGGATCTGCATGAGATGCTGAGTTACTCGTCCCATGCGTTCCATTTGAGTCCGACGCACCACGTGATGATGGCCACCTCGGCGGCCGTCTTGATCACGATGACGCTGGCACTGATTCGTGCGATGGCCGGCCCCACGGTGTTCGACCGAGTGCTGGCATTGAACATGTTCGGAACCAAAACGGTGCTGTTCATTTGCGTGGTCAGCTTCGTGACCGCACGCACGGATTTCCTCGATCTCGCCTTGCTCTACAGCCTGATGAATTTCATCGGCATGGTCGCTCTGCTGCGTTTCACTCAGTATCGCAGCTTCGGTGAGGAACCCGCCTGATGAAAGGTGACTCATGATCGCATTGGAAATTGCAAGCTGGTTCTTTCTCATCGCAGGAGCCATTTTCTCCATCATCGGTGGGATCGGCATCATTCGCTTGCCCGAGTTTTTCTCACGGATGCACGGTGGTGGCATCACGGACACGATGGGTGCTGGGTTGATCATGATTGGGCTGCTGTGCCTGGCGGGCCCCACCTTGATCGCCGTCAAACTGCTGTCGATTTTGTTTTTCTTGACCATCACCAGCCCCAGTTCCTGTCACGCACTGGCTCACTCCGCACTGATTCACGGCGTCAAACCCGAGCTGGACGTCAAACAGAATTCCAACCGCACAATCAACACGCCCGCCGCCCCGCGTGATGGAGACGTCTCATGATGAACTGGGTCGTCTTTGCCATCCTGGCGTTGCTGGCACTGACCGCCGTGACCGTCGCACGATTGCGACAGTTGTGGGCGGCGGTGATGTTCACCGGCATTTATAGTTTTCTCAGTGCATCCTGGATGATGATCCTGGACGCACCCGACGTGGCGTTCACGGAAGCCGCCGTTGGCGCGGGCATCTCGACCGTTTTGATGCTCAGCACGCTGGCACTCACCGGCGAACAAGAACAACCGACCAAACGATCTCCCCTGGTGCCACTGTTGGTGGTCACGATCACCGGCGGAGCACTGATTTACGGAACGTTGGACATGCCGCACTACGGCGACCCCAACGCGATCGTGCACCTGCACCCCGACCCTTCCTTTGTGGAACGTTCTCTGGAAGACATGCACGGTTTACCCAACGTGGTCACGGCTCTGCTGGCGTCTTACCGGGGTTATGACACTCTCGGCGAAACCACTGTCGTTCTCACAGCTGGAATCGCGGTGCTGCTGATTTTGCGTCGCGATGAGATGGAACGTCCCGCGATTGCAAGCCGAGCCAAACGACGCAAACGGAAGGCCAGCGCATGATCAAGTTCCCCATCATTCGCGTGATCACCAAGCTGCTGATCCCGTACATCTTGCTGTTCGCATTTTATGTTCAGTTCCACGGTGATTACGGACCCGGCGGCGGCTTCCAAGCCGGAGTGATCTTTGCTTCCGGTTTGATTCTGTACGGCTTGGTCTTTGGGCTCGACGCGATCAAACGGGTCGCTCCCCCGATCGTGATCGAGAAGCTGATGGCCCTGGGTGTGTTGGTTTATGCCGGCACCGGCTTCGCCACCATGCTGCTGGGCGGCAATTTTTTGGACTACGACGTTTTGGAACACTCCTTCAATCACCAGTACCTGCCCGGCGGACAACACCTGGGAATCTTTGTGGTGGAAGTCGGCGTGGGAATCACAGTGACCTCGGTGATGACGATGATCTTCTATGCCTTCGCCAGCCGGAGTCGATTCGTATGAACGGTCCAGCCATGGAACAAGTCACAGGGCTTTACAACTACTGGATCGTGATCGTCTTGATGATGACCGGGTTTTACATCGTGCTTGCGCGACGCAACCTGATCAAATCCGTCATCGGGCTCAACATTTTCCAGACCTCCGTCTTCCTGCTGTACGTGACGATGGGCAAAGTCCGCGGCGGAACCGCCCCGATCATCCCGCCAGAAGTCGCGGCGGCGCAGGCCGAAGCGATGCACGCCTCCGGTCACGCAGAGCAAGCGACGCACGCCCTGGGAACGGTTTCGGAAGAAATCGTGGGCTCACACGCTGGGCATGCGGAACTCCCCGGTGCGGAAATCATTTACTCCAACCCCTTGCCCAGCGTGCTGATGCTGACGGCGATCGTGGTTGGCATTGCCACCACGGCACTCGCATTGGCCCTGGTCGTTCGGATTCGTGAAGACTACGGGACGATTGAAGAAGATCGCATTCTGGAAATCGATCGCGCCGATGGATTGCCGGATGACGACGACGAAGATCAATGGATCGATGCAGAAGCTCATTCACTGGCCGGGAGTTCCCCTGACAACCCCACCGATTCGGAGTCAGTGAATTGACGGAACACCTCCCGATCCTATTGATCGTGTTGCCGCTGGTCGCGGCACCACTGTGCGTGATTTTGCATCAACGAACGGCCGCCTACGCTCTCGCATTGCTGGTCAGCTGGATCACGTTTGCGATTTCGATTGCGTTGGTCGCGCAAGTCAACCAAACCGGAGTCATCCGCTACAACCTAGGTGGCTGGGCGCCGCCGTACGGCATCGAATACCTGGTCGATTCTCTGTCATCGTTTGTGATGATGTTCGTCTCAGGAATCGGTGCGATCGTGCTGGTCTACGCACCCAAGTCCGTTGATGACGAAATCGCTCGTTCCAAGCACTATCTGTTCTACGCAACTTATCTGTTGTGCTTGACCGGATTGCTGGGCATGTGCGTGACCGGTGACCTTTTCAATGTCTTTGTGTTCTTGGAAATTTCATCGCTGTCCTCCTACGCCTTGATCAGCCTGGGGAAAACCAGACGAGCCCCGCTGGCTGCGTTTCAATATCTGATTCTCGGCAGCATCGGTGCGACCTTCATTTTGATTGGCATCGGGTTGCTGTATCAGATGACGGGCACGCTCAACATGGCCGACATCGCCGCCCGCGTGCCGCACGAAGACGGCCCTCGAACGGTCTTGGTCGCCTTCAGTTTTTTGGTCATCGGGTTGTGCGTTAAAATGGCGGTGTTCCCGCTGCACACTTGGTTGCCCAACGCTTACACCTACGCACCATCCGTGGTGACCTGCTTCATTGCGGCGACGGCCACCAAGGTTTCGGTGTACGCATTCATCCGAGTGATCTTCGGAATCATCACCCCCGGTTTTGCCTTTGATTACTTGCCGCTCGACACAGAGCTGACCATTTTGGCTTTGGTGGGCATCTTTGTCGCCTCGACGGCCGCCATCTACCAAGCCAACGTCAAACGCTTGCTGGCTTATTCCAGCGTGGCTCAAATCGGTTACATGATTCTCGGAATCAGCATGGCGACTCCGGGTGGCCTGACCGCTGGCATCGTCCACATGTTCAATCACGCTTTGATCAAAGGCGGGTTGTTCATGATCGTCGGTTGCTTCGCGTTGCGACTGGGCAGCGTCAAACTGGAAGACTGGAAGGGTGCCGGCAAAACCATGCCCTGGACGTCGCTCGGATGGGCAATCGGAGGGTTGGCATTGATCGGTGTTCCAGTGACAGCAGGTTTCATCAGCAAATGGTTGTTGCTGACCGCTGCGATGGAAAAAGGCATGTGGCCGGTGGCGGTGCTGATGCTGTTCAGTTCGTTGCTGGCAGTCGTCTACGTTTGGCGAGTGGTTGAAACGTTGTACTTCAGTGAGCCCACGGCCAAAGTCCTGCGGGCCAAGGAGGCTCCGCTGGGAATGTTGATCCCCACCTACGTCGTCTTGGCGGGAACGTTTGTGTTTGGTGTTTGGACCACCTACTCGGTCGACCTCGCCGCCGCAGCCGCCGCGGGATTGTTGGGAGCCACACCATGACCGATTCAATGCAAATCTGGGTGTCGTTGCTGCTGCCGCTGATCGCGTATGTCTTGCTGACTCTGACTGGCAAATCGCCCAACGTTCGCGAAGCCTGCACGCTGACCGTCGCCACCATTCTGTTTCTGTTGACGTGCCGATTGTCCAGCGATGTGTTCGCGGGAGCACGTCCCGAATGGACGTGGGGCGAATGGCTGCCCGGGTTCCAGATCGCCTTCAAAGTCGAACCGCTTGGAATGTTGTTCGCCCTCGTTGCCTCGGGGCTTTGGATCCTGACAACGATCTACGCAATCGGCTACATGCGTGGGCACAATGAAGGCAACCAAACTCGATTTTATGGCTGCTTTGCCTTCGCCATTTTCGCGGCACTCGCTGCCGCGTACGCGAAGAATCTGTTCACGCTGTTTGTGGCTTACGAGATCATGACGATCTCGACCTACCCGTTGGTGACTCACCACGGCAATGAAGAAGCCCGCAACGGCGGCCGCGTTTACCTCGGAATTCTGCTGTCCACCTCGATCGCGTTTTTCATGCTTGCGATCGCCTGGACCTACACCTTGGCTGGCACACTGGATTTCACGCTCGGCGGGATCCTGGCCGGTCCAGTGGCCGACGAAAAGATCTCCATCGTGGGCCTCGGCATTTTGCTGGCCCTGTTTGCTTTCGGAATCGGCAAAGCCGCTTTGATGCCGTTTCACCGCTGGCTGCCCGCGGCGATGGTTGCGCCGACTCCCGTTAGCGCCTTGCTGCACGCGGTCGCGGTGGTCAAGGTCGGCGTGTTTTCGGTCCTCAAAGTCGTCGTTTATATCTTCGGCTTGGATCTGCTCACGGGCTCCGGCGTGAACCTTTGGCTGGCTTATGTCGCTGGTTTTTCGCTGGTCGTCGCTTCCTTGGTTGCCATGACGAAGGACAACCTGAAGGCACGGCTGGCCTATTCGACCATCGGCCAGCTCGCTTACATCACCCTCGGTGCCTTCCTGGCAACGCCCAGCAGCATCATCGGTGGGGGGATGCACATCGCCATGCACGCGGTCGGCAAAATCACGCTGTTCTTCTGTGCTGGTGCGATCTATGTCGGTGCCCACAAAAAAAACATCAGCGACATGCGTGGCCTTGGCCGTCAGATGCCGTTCACGTTTGGTGCCTTCCTGCTGGCCTCGGTCAGCATCATTGGATTGCCGCCCGGCGGTGGTGCTTGGAGCAAATGGTTCTTGGCCGTCGGGACCGTGGAAACTCACCAGTACTTGCTGACCGCTGCCCTGATGTTCAGCTCGCTGCTCAACATCGCCTACTTGATTCCGATTCCGATGCTCGCGTTCATGGGCAAACCCAAAGCAGATGACGCATCCGGTCATGACACCCACCATCACGCACCCACCGATGGGATTCACGAAGCCCCGATGATGTGCGTCGTCCCGCTGTGCATCACCGCGATCGGCAGTGTCGCACTGTTCTTCGCTGCCGACTGGATTTACGAAGCCCTGTTGCCGATCACGCAGACGCCGAACTCATGAGCCACACACCTCCCTCCGACCCCAGTTGGTTCGAACGCCCCCAAAACATCCACAGGATGATCATCGGCTTGGTGGTCGTTTGCGTGCTGTTGGTTCTCGCAGATTTGTTTTACGAGAACCCACACCCACACTTTGGCAAAGTCGAAACGTTCTTCGGCTTTCAAGCTTGGTTTGGCTTCATCGCATTTGTGACGGTTGTGTTCCTGGGAGCGATGCTTCGTCCGTTGATCAAGAAACCCGAAGGCTACTACGACCCGGAACCTGAGAACGAATTCCCCCGTTTGGATCGCCCCGAAGACAACATCAACCCAGGAGACGAAGCATGAGTTTCCTATCTGCTTTGCCACCCGGATGGCCGATGATCGTCGGTGGTCTGTTCCTTTGGTTGCTGCCTAAACGAGCGCAAGCCGCCGGTGCACTCAGCCTGGCGATTCTCAGCACCTTGCTGTTCTGGTTCACACCAGTTCTGGCTGCCGATGAAACGGCAAAGACGTTCACGATGCTCGGTGCTGACCTGCACCCCATTCGCGTCGATTCGCTCAGCCGTCCGTTTGGGTTGGTGTTCCACATCGCCGCCATCGTGTCCGCGATTTATGCGTTGCACGTTCGCGACACGCGTCAACACATCGCTGGCATGGTCTACGCTGGCGCCGCCATCGGAGCCTGCTGTGCCGGTGACTTGATGACCCTGTTCGTGTTCTGGGAACTCACCGCCATCAGCAGCGTGTTTCTGGTTTGGGCATCGGACACTCCCGCCGCCTACCGCGCGGGGATGCGTTACCTGATCATTCAAGTCGGCTCGGGTGTGCTGTTGCTGACCGGAGCGGTCATCCAATACGTCGAAACCGGCTCGTTGAAATTTGAATTGTTCGTCAGCGAAGGACAAACGCTGTTCGGCGACAGTTCGATTTCGCCCGCGGCTTGGTGCATCCTGTTGGCGTTTGCGATCAAGTGTGCCTTCCCATTGCTGCACAACTGGTTGCAGGATTCTTACCCCAAAGCGACCGTGACCGGCACTGTTTTTCTCAGTGCGTTCACGACGAAACTCGCCATTTATTCGCTGGCCCGTGGCTTCGCTGGTTTTGATCCGTTGATCACGATCGGCTGCGTGATGACGTTGTTCCCGATCATCTTCGCGGTCATCGAAAACGACTTGCGGCGAGTCCTCGCGTATTCCCTCAACAACCAATTGGGCTTCATGGTCGTGGGGGTGGGGATCGGAACGGAGCTTGCCATCAACGGAACGGTGGCCCACGCGTTCTGTCACATCATCTACAAATCGTTGTTGTTCATGTCCGTCGGTGCCGTGTTGTTTCGCGTTGGCACCGCCAAAGCAACGGAACTGGGCGGACTGCACAAATCCATGCCTTGGACCACCGTGTTCTGCATGATCGGTGCGGGAGCGATCTCGGGATTCCCGTTGCTCAGCGGTTTCGTCAGCAAATCCATGATCATTTCCGCCGCCGGCGAAGAGCACATGTTCGGCGTGTGGATAGTGTTGTTGATCGCCTCCGCCGGGGTGATGGAGCACTCAGGAATCAAGATTCCGTTCTTTGCCTTCTTTGCCCATGACAGTGGAAAACGAGTCAAAGAAGCTCCGTGGAACATGTTGCTGGCGATGAGCATCGCGGCCTTCGCCTGCATTGCCTTGGGCATCGCTTACCCCTTGCTGTACCGGTTGCTGCCCTTTGATGTGGAGTACCACCCGTACACGATCACCCACGTGGTCACTCAGCTACAACTGTTGCTCTTCGCTGCACTGGCTTTTGTCGCCTTGATGAAATCGGGCCTGTACCCGGCGGAGCAACGCGCCGTGAACCTGGACACCGATTGGTTCTATCGACGACTGATCCCCAAAGCCACACGCGGCGGCCAGGTCGCAATCGAATTGGTCGACCAGACGCTCCGTCACGACTTTTTGCTGACGCTGCGAAGTGCTCTGCGGATGGTGCAGCGATCGTTCAACGTCAACGGATTGATCGGCCGAACCTGGTCCACCAGCACGATGGCATTTTGGGCGGCGACGCTGCTGGCGATCAGTTTGGTGCTGTACTACATCTGATCGTCTCACTTTCGCTTGAAAACGGGTGCCAACCTTTTGCACCCGCCGCCGGACGACAGTCAAACGATCGGTGTGACCCTCGCCATGAAATGGCTGGCCAGAGAGAAACGGTGGGGACGATCGCTCTAAGCAGGTCGGCAGGAGTCTTTCGGCATTTGGACTGTTTCGGTAATCGTTGTTGCCCCCACGTACAACCGGGGCTAACGCCCAAACGGCTCACATGATTATGCCCGATCATTCCTGCTTACAATGGGCTGATTCTGCAAACGTCAGCCCATTCTGAAAACGACTCTCGATCGATGCTTCCGCAAAGCCACATGACGCCAACGTCTCCCTTCGGCAGCTCCCCGACGCTGCGGCAGATCGCCGGCCTCGTGCTCGTGGCGTCTTTCCCCTGGGCACTCTGCCACCAAGCCGATGCGGGAATCAGTGGCGAAAACATCATCGTGGTGGTCAACGCGGAATCCCAGGACTCCCTGACACTGGCGAATCACTACGTCCGATTGCGTGAGATCCCGCCGACGAACATTGTCTTGCTCGACGAGGTTCCCACCGGACTGCGAGTCTCACTGGATGACTTTCGCGAAAAGATCCTGAAACCTGTTTTGACCGAACTGAACCAACGCGGCCTTGGGGCTCACGCTCAGGTGATCGCTTACTCGGCCGGATTTCCCACTGCAGTCGACATTCGCGAACACACCAAGAGGCTGACCGACGAGAACCAGAAGAAGTATCAACGCCCGGTTGCCTCGATCAACTCAATGACGTTTTTCTACCGCTGGGTGCTGGCGGATTCACCGGATTACCTTGGTTGGGTCAGTAACTTTTACGCGCGTGGCACGTTCGAACGCCATTTCGCGAATCCGTTTGCGGGCGAGGCGGGTGAACGATTCGAGGCCGCCGAAGATGCTTCCGAAAACGCCGAATCAACGGAGGATTGGAGCGAAGCGGCGGGCCTTTGGACAGCGATCGCAGATGAGTATCCAACGCTCTATCCCGTTCACCTCCGCGCAGCCGAAGCCTATGCCAATGCGGACGAACTCGATTCGGCGGTGCAGCGTCTGGCGATGGCGACCGCAGGTGGCTGGGCGAATCGGCGTTACGTGGAAGAATCTGAATCACTGCAAAAGCTGAACTCGACCCAAGGTTTCGAGACGATCCTTGCTCAACTGCAAGACGTGCCGATGAAGAACCAAGGCCCGGTTCCATTCGCGACCAATGTGGGATGGACCAGCACGGGCCATTCAATCCCCAGCGACAAGGGAGGCATGCCTTACCTCCTTTCATGCGTCTTGGGCGTCGTCCACGAACGTGGCAGCACCTTGGAACAGGCCATCGAGGTGCTCGAACGGGCTCGCCAAGCCGACCGAACTTCCCCCGATGGAACGTTCGGGTTTGCCAAGACGTCCGACGTCCGTGTCACGACCCGAGAACCGTTGTACGCTGAGGCACTCGCTTGGTTGATGTCACGTGACCAAAACGTCGAGATCTTTGCGTCCAAACTGCCGACGTCCACCAAGCCATACTCCGGGCTGATGTTGGGGGCGGCCAGCTTCGATGCTCGCAAGCGATCTTGGTCGATGACTCCTGGAGCCATCGCCGAGAACTTGACCAGTTTAGGAGCTGCGTTTGAAACGGGCTCGCAGACCAAGTTGACCGAACTCTTGCACGCGGGGGCAGCAATCAGCAGCGGCGCCGTGGCCGAGCCCTATGCGTTGGTCCCCAAATTCCCGACACCGATGCTGCACGCCTACTATGCCGAAGGGGTCTCGGCAATCGAGGCATTCTATCTCAGCACCACGTCGCCCTATCAATTGCTGATCGTCGGCGATCCGGCATGCCAACCCTTTGCGAAAGCGCCGATTGATTTCGTTCGGATCGAGTCGGGAGAAGCGACCGATGACAAAATCCCGGTGAACTTCTTCTGGCAACAACTTCCTGGAAACGCAAACTCGACTGCGACCGCCGCAATTGAACTGCATCTGCAAGGCAAACGAATCGCCGTGGCGCGACCAACCAACAAGATCGAGATCAAACTGCCATCCAGCCTGCAAGGGGCGCTGCATTGTCGGGCCGTTCTGATTGGGCAGCATCCCACACAACCTCATGTGGCAATCACCCAAACGATTGTTCTCGGGAATCCCAACGCCTTGCCCACGATCGAACAAGAAACCGTGGATGACGAACAGATCCAAGTCAAACTTGCCTGCCCCGACGCGGACCGCATCGAGCTGAAGCACCTGGGCCGCGTCGTCGCCGAAATCGAAGGCCCATCAGGATCCGTCTCACTCACGCCCACGCAGGTCGGCCGGGGCCCGATCCAACTCGACGCCATCGGACATGTCGGAGAACAAGCCATCCCAGGGGAATCACTGCTCATCGAATTTTGAGCATCCCCGTAGGGCACCGTTCCCAACGTCAGTCAGCGACTCAGTGGTCGCTGATATCGCGAGGCGGTTGGCTCGAAAGAGCCCGCTGAATTTCAACCACACGAATCGCCTGCTCGGAACTCATCTCCAGCAACTGATCACGCCCATTCGCATCAGGGCGGAACTCGGTGAAGCCCTTGTCATCCACGACCACGCGGCCAGGCGGAGACAGCCCAAAGTAGTGATCAGCCGGACGCACGGCGTGCAGCACGCTGGTCAAATCCCAAGTGGGCCGATCATGGTTGGGACCACTGTGCAACAAATAGGCTTCGCGTACCGGGTGATGCGGCACATAGGAAAAATCGCGAGCGATGCTTTCGCGTGGGTAGGCCGCCGCAATCCCAATCCGGTAATCACTCCACACCACCGGCACCTCATCGGGCGATCGATCCGCGAACCGTTGCATCGCGCCGATTCCATTGACGACGTTGGCTTCATCGTGCCGCGGCTTGCCGAGTGTGGGTCCGAAACATCCCGCCATGACTGAGATCAGCTTGCACTTCTTGCGAAGCAATTCCACCCCATTCAGCGGACTGAATTGGTCGCCTTGAGAATCCAACAGATCCGCCAAGTTCGTTGCCAGGCCAACCTGAATGATGACCACACTGCCATCATCGGAATCCGCCAATGTCTGCCGCAGCACATCCACCGCGGTGGGGGCGTCATCGCTGCTGAGCAAGTCATGCGGGTATCGGAATCGATCGCCATCGCGTGTCTTGCACAGTTTCAGGTAGCGACTTTCGCGACGCTGAGCTTCCCGCGTTGCTCCGATGGGAAGATCACCGCGGCCATAAAACGTGTTGATCGCATCGACGAACGGAGCCGCCAGCGGATTGACCTTGGAGATCGTCACGGCTTTGAGTTCGCACTCACCACGGTCTTGCATGGCGTGCAACATGGCCAGCGCCAGCACATCGTCGCAGTCCCCCGTGATGTCGGTATCAAAAATGACCGGCAATGGCGTTGCCGTCGTCGCAGAATCGGATTCCGCGCGGAGAGCCGAGCCATCGATCGCTGCCAGCGCGATCAAACACAAAATCATTTGTCGAAGCATCGATACAGTTCTCTTGAATCACGAGATGTTGGGGGCAACCGTCTAGGTCGAGCAAGTCAAACTTGCTGACTTGCAACCGCCTCCCAAACGGGGCGGACACAGAGACCACCAATTCGTTGGCGTCTTCGACCTCCTTGGACGCCCCAAAAGGGACTTTCCCTCGCCCTAGAGAACTATAGACCTGAGTGCGGCAACACGCACCCCCGCCAACGGAGGCGATTCCCTGCTTCCCGGCAACCAGCGATTCAACGTCACTGCCGCCACCGCGTTTCCAACGCCACCCACCACGACGAAGAGCCACCGCGAAATGTCTTTCGCAGTGGCTCACTGTTGAGTCGGAGATCAAATCTCACTTTTTCAGCAGAGCCAAGACCGCCTCGTGAAGGTGACCGTTGGTGCCCACGCCATCACCTCCGCGGACGGTGTCGATGCCTTTCCAAGACGTGAAGCGTCCGCCCGCTTCGCTGAGGATCGGAGCCATCGCGGCAACGTCCCAGGCATTGCAAATCGGATCGACCATCAAGTCCGCTCGGCCAGTCGCGACCATCGCGTAGCCATAGCCATCGCCCCAAGTTCGTGTCAGCCACGTGTCTCGCTGCAAGGCATCAAAGACATCGCTGTCACCGCGCGGGCCATCGCCTCGATCGCCAAACGACTTCGCTTCGCTGGTGACGAAGACCGCCTTCGACAAATCGGTTTGCTCCGACACATGAGCTTCGCTCCAGGTCTTCAGGTCGTCGCTGTGGTAACAACCACTGCCCAATGCGGCGACGACGATCTGATCGGTCGCGGGAAGGTAGATGACTCCGCCAAACGGGGTCTCGTCGCATTCCAGTGCCAACAAGGTGCTGTACAACGGCACGCCGCAGATGAACGACTTGGTTCCGTCGATCGGATCGACCACCCATCGGTAACGGCTGACGCCTTCACTGTCAGCAAATTCTTCCCCGGCAATCGCGTCCTCGGGAAATTGCTCAGCGACCAATTGACGGACCAATTGCTCGGCTTCTCGGTCAGCGATTGTCACCGGGGAATCATCGGATTTCCGATCCACCGACAAGGATGCCTTTCCGAAATGAGTCAGTGTGTGCTGGCCAGCTTTCAAAGCAATGTCGACCATCGCGGTCAATCGTCCACCGTGTTCCGATTGCCACTGGGCGGGAGTCCAATCCGACATGAGTATCCAAAGATGTGAGCGGGAAGGTAAATGGGAAGGTGAGCGTGGAGTGAAACGAAAACCAGGAACGTCAACGACGGTCGAGCCTCGGCAATTGCCTGCCATCAACGCTCATGCCACCAATCTAGATGAGCAAGCCAACGCCATGCCACCCGGGCGCCATCCATTCGCGGTGGACCGCTGCCTGTTTGTCCAGAAAAACCCGCCAGCTGGTCTCGGAGCCTCCGCCCCGAATTACCAACGCAGACTCCTCCGGAGCCATCCACATTCGCCCCGGACGGGGCCGGCATCGTTAGCTCGGGGCGGAAGCCCCGAGAACGTTCGCGGAGATCCCAGCGCCGCCCCGGACGGGGCCGACGTCGTTGACGTGGCGTGACCTGCCTGACCCCAAAACGATTGACTAAGTCAGGATGTCTCGGATGACGTTGCCGTGGACATCGGTCAGCCTGAAATAGCGACCTTGGAAGCGGTAGGTGAGACGCTCATGATCGATGCCCAGCAGATGCAGCATCGTGGCATGCAAATCATGCACATGGACGGGGTTCTCCGTGATGTTGTAACACACCTCGTCGGTCGCTCCGTACGCCATCCCTGGTTTGACACCGGCACCCGCCATCCACAACGAGAAGCAACGTGGATGGTGATCGCGACCGTAGGTCTCTGCGTTCAACGTGCCTTGGCAGTAAGACGTTCGCCCGAACTCGCCTCCCCAAACGACGAGAGTGTCTTCCAAGAGACCGCGTTGCTTCAAGTCGTTCACCAACGCCGTTGTCGCTTGATCGACGTCGCGACACTGGCCAGGCAATTGCTTCGGCAGCGTGAAGTGTTGATCCCATCCCATGTGGAAGAGCTGGATGAATCGCACGTCGCGTTCTGCCAAACGGCGTGCCAGCAAGCAGTTGTAGGCGTACGTCCCACGCTTCGTCACATCGGGACCGTAAGCATCCAGAACATGCTGGGGCTCGTCAGAAAAATCGATCAGTTCAGGCACGGATGTCTGCATTCGGTAGGCCAGTTCGTATTGCTGGATTCGCGAATGGATCTCGGGATCACCGAACTCATCCAGTTTCTCTTGGTTGAGTTGCTGCAGGTCGTCGAGCATGCGGCGCCGGGCCTTGGCATCAAAGCCGTCTGGGTTACTCAGGTACAGCACCGGATCCCCAACGCTCATCAGTTTGACGCCGGCGTAAGTGGACGGCAGGAACCCACTTCCCCACAGTCGATCGTAGAGCGGTTGGCAATTGGGACGCCCCGTGCCACGCGACACCATGGAAATGAAGGTGGGCAAATTCTCATTGATTGCGCCCAATCCATAGTGCAGCCAAGACCCCACGCTGGGTCGGCCGGGCAACTGGTTCCCGCTTTGGAAGAAGGTCATCGCGGGGTCGTGGTTGATCGCCTCGGTGTGCATGGAGCGAATCAAGCACATGTCGTCGGCCAGCGTTGAAATCTTTGGAATCAGCTCGCTGCCAAGTTCCAAACCCGCTTCCCCGTGCTTGGCGAATTTGTACCGCGAACCGGCCATCGGAAACGATTTTTGTCCGGCGGTCATCCCCGTCACTCGCTGATTCATGTCGACGAAATCAGCCAGCTCCTTGCCTTCGTGTTGCTGCAAGGCGGGTTTGTAGTCGAACAGTTCTTGCTGGGATGGAGCCCCGCTTTGGAACAAGTAGATGACTCGTTTGGCTTTGGGCGGCGTGTGGTATTCCTTCATCACCCCGTTGGGCTCGGGGAAGTCCGGCTGCGGAACGTTGCTTGCCGCGGGCGCGTTGGTTTCCGCCGTCGCCGAGCGTCCCATCATGGACGCCAGCGCGGCCATGCCGACTCCCGATGCCGACCGGCCAAAGAAATGACGGCGAGTCAGCATCATGCGATGCTCGTCAGTGATATCATTGGGTTTCATGGCATGTTCTCTATTCAACGGTGATGAATTCGTCGGTGTTCAAGATCAGGTGAGCAACGGCAGTCATCGCCGCCAACTCCGTCGCATCGAGTTGGTTGTCGGGGTTCGATTCCCCAACGGCCAGCAGTTTCTCGGCGGCTTCCGGGGCAGCGTGGTAGTGATCTCGGAAGTAAGACAAACTGCGTGACATCACTTTCAAGGTCGTTGATGAAGGCCGTTTGGCGATCGCCCAGAAAGCGAGTTGCGAGAGTCGTTCTTCGTCGGTGGCATCGAGTTGCAAGGCACGTTGAGCCAGGTTGCGGGCGGCTTCCACAAACGTCGGGTCGTTCATCAACACCAGAGCCTGGAGCGGCGTGTTGGTGCGTCGAACGCGGACGTTGCAAACCTCGCGACCACTGGCGTCGAAGATGGTTTGACGCGGCGGATTGACGGCTCGTTTCCAGTACGTGTACATGCTTTTGCGATACAGGCTGTCGCCCTGATCGGGTTTGTATCGCGTGCCGGCATTGGCAGCCACGCTTTCCCACAACCCACTCGGTTGATAGGGCTTCACGGACGCCCCGCCGACTTGGTCGCTGGCAATTCCCGCCACTTGCAAGGCAAGGTCGCGGATCACGAACCCATCGGCACGATAGCGCGGCCCGCGGCTGATCAGTCGATTTCCAGGGTCCGGGTCGTTGAGCCCGTGATTCCGTTTGGACGATTGATTGAAGGCCGCACTGGTCACGATCAAACGATGCATCGCTTGGACATCCCAGCCGGATTCGATGAACTCCACGGCCAACCAATCGAGCAATTCGCGATGGCTGGGCATCTCGCTTTGCAGACCAAAGTCTTCGGCGGTTTTGACGATGCCGGCCCCAAAGTGACTTTGCCAAATCCGGTTGACGGTGACTCGAGCGGTCAGTGGGTTTTCACGAGAGACCATCCAGCGTGCCAGTTCCAAACGATCCTCCGGTTGGCGTGCATCCGAGGAAGGCAGCAGAGCCGAGGGAACGCCTCGCGGCAACGGATCGTCTTTGACCGGTTGATCGTATTGGCCTCGGTCCAAAAGGTAGGCCGGTTGCGGATCCGACTCCCGTTCTTTCATCACCATCACCGGAACACGGGGGCCCGTTTTCTGTAACAGCGCGTCATCGGCGGCGGAGAATTGTTGTTGGGCGGCCTTCAGTGGTGGGTCAATTTTGCGGTAGTGGGCCAGCAATTGTTTGCGATCCGCTTTCGTCCGATCTCCAGTGGGCTTCAGCAGGATGTCCTTCAGCTTTTGATTCAGCCCAGTCACCCGCTTGGGCAAATCCGTCGCCGACGTGGAACGTTCGATTTGGAGTTTGCCGATGACGTGATTCGCGAACGAGCTGTCGAATCGAAGCGTGAGCTTGGTGGGTTGTCCGGCATCGGCTGGAATCGGTTCCTGCAATAGGAAGGTGATGTCAACCGGCTGCTCTTCGGCGTTCGGTTCAAAGACAGCCCAACCTGATTTGGGATCCTCGTCGATTGCGTTCGACGCAGGGTAATTGTCCTGTTCGAAGGAAGCTGAAACGGATTGCACCGCTTGGGTTTGGTCGCCGACGTGGATCTCAAAATCGGTCAACACAAAGTTGCCGTTCACGCTCGGTGCCAACTTGCGAGGTGCACCGAAACGCTTGTCAGGCAAAGCGGTCACCTTGAACATGCTTGTGCCGGAAAGGTCGCCTGAGATCACGAATTCATAGGCAACGTTCTTGGCGTTTTTTGCTTCGGTGGGTTGGAAGAAAACCGTGTGTTCGGATTCTTTTTCCAGTTTCCCTTCACCGGTCAGTTGCATCTCTTCGAGGGTGACGTGCTGCCATTGCACGCTGAGGGATGTTTGCAACAGTCGCTGGGTTTCGGCTGCCCATTGGTCCATCCGTTGACGAATCCCGGCCTCGGCATCCTGGATCGCTTGCTCGGCCCGCTCCACCGCCGCGAGCTCTTGCGGGGGGGCTGTCGCCAGGGGCGAAGCGAACTTCATCGTGGGGTTAGCACTCACGCCTTTGCCGATCCCACGCTCGCCGATGTTATTGAAGTAACCGTAGAACTGGTAGAACTCTCGTTGCGAGATGGGATCGTATTTGTGGTCGTGGCAACGCGTGCACCCGAGAGTCAGACCGAGCCAAACGGTTCCGGTTGTTTCCACACGATCGATCACGTTCTCGACCAAGAACTCTTCTGCCAGTGCGCCGCCTTCGCTGTTTTGGCGGTGGTTGCGATTGAACGCGGTGGCGAGTCGCTGCTCGTCGGTTGCGTTGGGGAGCATGTCGCCGGCGAGTTGTTCGACCGTGAACTGATCGAACGGCACGTTGTTGTGGAACGCCTGAATCACCCAGTCACGCCAGGGCCAGTTGCTGCGTTCGGGATCGTTCTGATAGCCGTCGGTGTCGGCATAACGAGCGGCGTCCATCCACAGCAATGCTTGACGTTCGGCATAGTCCCAAGTCGACATCAGTTCATTGACTGCCTCTTCGAAGGCTTGTTCGCTTGGGTCGGCCAAGTATCTGTCTTGCAGTTCAGGGCTTGGTAGCTGCCCCGTCAAAGTCAGCGAAACGCGTCGGAGGCGGGTGGCGGGATCCGCGTCTGGAGAAGGCGTGAGTTGATTCGAGAGCAGCTTTTCAGCAACGAAGGCATCGATCGGGTTCTTCGACCAGCGGTCAATCACTTCCTGGGGCCATCCCGACTCGGCCACGACTTCGGTGGGCACTGCTGGTCGGGTTGGTGGTTCGAACGCCCAGTGCCCCTCGTAGGGGGCGCCTTGAGCGACCCATTGTTCCAGGATTCGTTTTTCTTCATCGCTGAGCGACCGGTTGCTGTCCGGTGGCGGCATCATGTCCGATTCGTCCTCGCTGCGAATGCGGGCGATCAGTTCGCTGGCTTCCAGATCGCCGGGCACAACGCCTGCATAGCCACCCAAATCAGCGACCAAGTTCTCTTGGCTATCCAATCGGAACTCGGAATCTTGATTGTTCGCGTCGGGACCGTGACAGTGAAAGCAGCGATCGGAAAGGATCGGTCTGACCTGGCTGCTGAAATCCACCAACTCAATCTCATCGGCCTTCACCGGCAACGTGTTCCAGGACGCCAGTCCAGCGATTGCGACGCCAGCCACGTAGAATGATCGAAAGGAATCGAAACGGAAATTCAGCATAAAAACCTCGCGACGAGACGCATGCGTCCCTGAAAAACACCATTTTGTTCGGTCGTTGTCCTGCATACTCCCGCTCCCGACCGAACCTGCCTGCGTTTTCTTCGTTTTTTTCTGATTTCGACCGGCAAGTTCATTGAGCAGCGGGAGTTTGTTGGTGGCGAGGCGGCCCATGGGTAAGCTCGGTGAATCCCCCAATTCCCCCCTTAACTTGAACCACATCGATGATAGACGAAGGTCGATTTCTATCACTGTTCCTCAAACACGAGCGAGAACTCGCCAGCATCGCTCGTGCGTTTTTGCCCGATTGGAACGCGGTCGACGACGTGCTGCAGGAAGCCAGCCTGGTGATGTGGCGAAAAATTCATCAACTGGAATCGGACGACGAGTTCCTGCCTTGGTCCAAAGTCATTCTGCGTTTTGAAATTTTGAAAGCCCGTCGCTTGCATGCTCGCCAGAAGTGGGTGCTCAACGAAGAGTTGATCTCCAAACTGATGGATGAATCCGCGGAGGACGACGCGGAGATGCGGCACGCACAACAATCCGCCATCCAGCATTGTCTGCAGTCGTTCAGCGAAGACCATCAAAAGCTCTTGCTTGCCCCCCACACCTCGCGAGGCGGCGTGCTGGCATTGGCAGAAACGGGCAGTCATTCCGCCAATAGTTTGTACAAGCGGATCGGACGTCTGCGAGTGAAGTTGCACGACTGTGTGGTGCAGCGACTTTCATCGGCCGAACTCGATCTCCCCATCTGAACTCTCTTCTCATGAACAAACAACCGATCCATGACTTGATCGAGAAGTACTTTCTCGAGGAATTGAACGAAACCGAGCAAGCCGAACTCCGGTTGGCACTGGAGGCACAGCGAAGCTACCGGGACCGTTTTCGCCGCGCCGCTGAAATTGATGCGCAGTTGCGACACTGCTGGAACGAAGACATCGGTGACGATGAAGGTTCGCGGCCGCTGCTTCAAAGTGAACCGAATTCGCTGGCACGGGAGCCACTCGCCACCGCTTCCCATCAACGCATCGATGTGCGGTGGCTGCCGGTCACTGTTGCAGCGAGTTTGATTGCTGTGGCTGGCGTGCTGTACTCAGGGATTCTGAAACCAACGCCCCAGCCCACCATTGCTCAATCGAATTCGGCTCAGCCAACGGCACCGCAGTCCGTTGGCGACGAGGCAACGACACGGGATTCATCGGAGGTGGCATGGTTGGTGACGGGCTACAACCATCGGTTCAACGACGGTTTGGCCCCACAAAACAATTCCTTTGAAAGAGGGGATTACGAACTCACGGATGGTTCCATCACGCTTCGCTTTGACAGTGGAGTGGATGTGTCGATTGAGGCGCCGGCGCGGTTCACCGTTGTCAATTCGCTGCGGATGAAGATGGACGCTGGGCGAGCACGGGCGATCGTTCCCGAGACCGGCCACGGCTTTGTGATTCAGACACCCACCGCCGATGTCGAAGACCTGGGCACCGAATTCGGCGTCTACGTCAGCGAAGAACAAGACGTAGAGCTGCACGTTTTTGCCGGTGAAGTCAACGTGCACACGGCCAACCTTCCCTCGCGACGGATCCAGGAAGACACCGCCGTGCACTTGACCTCGATGGGCACCAAGCATCTTTCGGCGACGGATGATGTCGCGTTTACAACACGCAGCAAAATTGGATACCAACGTTGGCTCGCCGACAGCACGGCAAGACGTGAAGATCCCTCCACGCTGTTGTATTTCGACTTTGAGCCGGATCCGGACGCTCCCACCACGCTTCGCGATCGAAGCCAATCTGGCTTGGCCATCGATGGCCAAATTCAAGGCTGTATCTGGGCGACAGGCCGCTGGCCGAACAAAGGAGCCCTCTTGCTGGAACGTGCCGGTGATCGAGTGGAGCTGGATCTACCCGGGACCTTTGATGCACTCACGATCTCGGGATGGATTCAGGTCAATCGTTTCGACCAAGCCTTGCAGGCGTTCTTCAACACACGAGACTGGCAACCCGGTGAGCATCACTGGAACATCCAACGGAACGGTGGCATGAGCGTCGGCGTGTCTCGAGCCTACACGATTCACTCGGCGCAAAAGAAAGTTCCCTTGGGAAGATGGACGCATCTGGTGGCGTCCATCGACGCTCAAAAGCGAGAGGCCACCTACTACATCGATGGCGAATTCGCTCAGCAAAAACAATGGGAAAACGCAACGTCGATTGTCTTTGGCCCGTGCACCATCGGTGCCTTCGGATCGACGCTCGAGGCCCCCGCGGAGACGGCCACCGAGGAAGAAGCCAACGCGGCCGAGTCATCTCTTCGCGTCGAAGCGGTCCACTACAACCGAGAACTCCGAGGCCGACTCGATGAACTGGCCCTCTTCGCCGGGGCCCTCTCCGCCGAGCAGGTCAAAGAACTTTATGAGGCGGGCAACGGGTTCGACTGACCCGCCAAGCTCACTGAATCGGACGTCAAGACGGGGCCGCCGTCGATGATGCGGTGCAGTACCAGAACCTGCTCCAGATCCGTTCGCAATTCAGACGCTCCACAGATTGGGCTGGTCGTGGCGTCGTTGATTTCACTATGGAAGAGGCTGCCCATACAAAATCCGACTTGTGAGCACGTACCCGGCAGGGGAGAAACAGCCGTGCAGACTTTGAAAACAGCCGCTATCGTTGTACTCATGACGACGGTCCTTTACGGGGCCTGGATTTCCATGACGACTCCACCCGATGCGCTGCCGCCTGAAGTGGCGCGGGACCTGATCGTTGATGCAAACACGTTTGACATCAGCGACGGGATTCCAGAAGCCTTGGGCAGTCTCGATCCGCTCGCGGAATTCGGAATCGACGAGGGTTCGGTCGACACGAACGTTGCCAGCGGAGGGTTTGACGACCTCGATCTGGCGCTCAATGAATCCGCCAATGGTCTGAATTCCCCTGAAAACTTCGCGGTTCCCGACTCAAATGAGCTGAATGCAACGGCGGACAGCATGCCGATGGATTCGATCAATCGCAGCTTCGCCGACGTGCCTTCCTCGGCCACCGGAAACCTTGGTGCAGAATCCGAATCGTTCTCCATGTCCGATTTGGATTCCCCCGCTGTCGACCTGCAAGCCAGCCGATTGCCCGAGGTGACTCCCGGTTCGAGCACACCGATTCAACTCAACCCAAATCAAGAATACACCTCGACCGGGACGCAGTACTCTGCCCCCGATCCCAATGCTGCCGTGGCATCCGTCGATTCATCGGGACGCCCGAGCAGCGAAAATGCCGCGGCTGAGTCCGATCAAATTGCAGCGGCAGGCTTGAGCAACGCAATCGCGACGGCTGACCGCCAGTATCACTCGGATCGTCGCCGCGAAGCCTTGGCGACACTGAGCCTGTTCTACGAGACTCCCAGCCTGACCAGCGAACAACGCGATGAATTGCTCAGTCGGCTCGATCCTTTGGCCGCCGAAGTGATCTACTCAGGCGAACACTTGTTGGCGGAACCGCACCGCGTCGCCCCCAACGAAACGTTGATGGACATCGCTGACCAATACGAAGTGCCTTGGCAATTGCTGGCGAACATCAACGGTGTGGACGATCCCGTCACCATCCTGCCCGGCACCGATTTGAAAGTGGTGCGTGGCCCGTTTCGTGGCGACATCGATCTGAAACACCAAGAATTGACAATGTTCGTCGGCGACCTGTACGCCGGTCGCTTCAAGATCGCCGTTGGAAGTGACCCCGCTCCCAAACCAGGGGCGTACACCATCCAGGAAAAGCAGTCGGCCAAGACCTACTACGATATGTCCGGAACTCCCGTCCCACCCGGTAACCCACGCAACCCCTACGGGTCGATGTGGATCGACTTGGGATCGGGCTTGAGTATCCACGGAAGCCCTGACGCAAACGCTCCCACCGACCAGGGCTGCATCAGCGTCGCAGGCAACTATTCGCGAGACGTCTTTGGCATCTTGTCCGAAGGGTCCTCGGTCACCATTCGTTGAACCGACGGCGACACCATCGCTCGGTCCTCCGAGTGATCTGCCCAACAGCGGACACCTGTTGTCCAACCAACGCAGTGTCGAAAGACGCTGCGTTGGCCATTCGCCAGTCCCCGTCACGCGAACTTCCGTGGCTCACGCAGCGGGGTCACGCCCCGCGATTCAGTCGCATCAGCGCCGCCAATTCAACCAAGTGGCGAAGCGAATCACAGTGAGCCGTGTAACGCAGACGCGGTCGCAACTTATCGCTCAAGGCTCGACCACCAATCAACAGCGGCACGTCCTCTCCGAGTGACTCAGCCAATTGATTTTGAGCGGCGACAAACATGCCTGGTTCGCTGACCGATGAGATGCTCATCCACACCATTTGTGGGTCATAGTCGTGAGCCGCTTGAACAAAGCTCTCCATCGGCAGGTCATTGCCCAGACTCGTCGCGTTCCAACCGACTTCTCGCAATGCCAGCTCCACCAACATGGTGGGCAATTGATAGGGGTCACCTTCGGGCGCCCCTCCAATCGCAACGGGTGCAGTGGCAGACGGAGCGGGGATCTCCGCCCGCAGCTCGTGTATCAGACGCATCGCAATTTCGCACCCGCGACGTTCTTGATAGACGTCCAAAGCATTGCAATCCCAAGCCTCGCCAAACCCGTGCATCGCGTCGGTGATCAACGACTCGGCAGCTTCACTTCGCGTGGCCCCGGACGCCACCTTCTTCGACAGCAGCTCGCGACAGGTGACCTCCTCACCAGCCGCCAGGGCGTCCCGAAATTGTTGGTTCAGCGGATCGCCAATGCCCTCAATTCGCGTCGTGCGACTGGGCGCCAACTGAGGCAGCCCCAAGACGTCAGGACGAAGCAAGCACCGATCGTTGGCATGCACAAACGCTTGCAACGCATCCAAGGTGATTCTTCGGTGGCCGCCCGCTGTCTTGATCACGGGAATCGTGCCTTTGTCGCACCAACGTTTGACCGATGACTCGCTGACTTCCATCGCAGCGGCAATCTGCTTCGGAGAAAACTGGGGCTGACGAGCTGCCACGGAAACGTCTGGGGCGAGAGGAGGAGAGCGGCCTGAACGTTTCATGTCATGCATTGAACGTTTCTGATTCCGCCGAGGAACGTTTCCAGTGTAAACGATTGGCAATTGTGAACGATTTCGAACCACCCAATCGACCAATTTGGAGCGAAAAACGTTCACCTGAGACCGCAGTTCCGGATCCGCTCGCTGGTTCTGTCTGCAAAATCGGAGCGAATTCGCTTGCGTCTTGTTTCACGCACCGCTATACCAATGGACGAAGTGAACGTTTTCATAAACCAAAACGTTCACCGAGAGTTTCTGTTCGGCACATCAATTGCGGAACAGGCGACTCAATGTCCATTGGGTTGGAAGAGGAAGTTGGCTCGAAACTGCCGCCTGGCAGCGTCCGCCGTCAGCACCATCTGACTGACCCCACGATTTAGCTACCTGCCACCCAGCCCAGCCATTCGAGAAGGTCGAAAAATGTCCACCCTCACCGCATCGTCCGTCCCCGCCCGTCGCCCTGCTTGGCTCCAGAGTCCTGAGTTGTCACTGGCTGTGATGGAGGTTCAGCCTCTGTTGTCCGATCATTCCGAAGCGGACACCAAGACACTTCAACGCCTCACGAAACGACGCCTGCGAGAAGAAATTGACTTCATCTCGAATGAACGTTTCACCATGGCTCGCGAAGGCAAGCGGATTTTCTCTTCGGAACTGGGGCTGGCACCACGTGAAACGGCGTTGGGGATCGCGACGATCCGTCGAAGCGGGGTGGATCTTCCGATTCACCTGGGTCGACTTTGCGAGGCGCCGTTGCTGAAGCCTGAACAAGAAAAGATGCTGTTCGAGCGAATGAACTACCTGCTGCAACAGGCCGCGATTCATCGCAGCGTTCTCAACCCAGAGCGTCCCTCTCGGCATCGCTTGGAACTGATTGATTTGCTGGTCGCCTTGGCCGACTGGCATCGCGACCGGATTGTCGAAGCCAACTTGCGGTTGGTGTTTTCGATCGTCAAGAAGTTCGTCAATCCCAACAACACGTTTGACGATTTGCTCAGCGACGGAATTGTGGCGTTGATCCGTGCTGTCGAAAAGTTCGACTTCGATCGCGGGTTCCGGTTCAGCACCTACGCGACCCAAGTTGTTCGTCGAAACTCCTATCGAACCGTTGTGTTGAATCAGCAGGAACGTCAAAGGGTCCAAGGGGGACTGCAAGACATGGACATCGATCTGAAAGAGGAAGAACATTCTTCGGCGATCAGCGAAAAACGCTGGCACGAATTGCGAAGCCGCTTGAGCGTGATGATGGGCGACTTGGACCGTCGAGAAAAATTCATCATTCGCGCCCGCTTCTCTCTCGGACCTCACCGGAAAGTTCACACGCTGCAATCGTTGGCGGATCGGCTGGGTGTTTCCAAGGAACGCGTCCGCCAGTTGGAACGACGCGCGATGGACAAGTTACGAGCGATGGCCGGCGACGCTCAACTGGCGGAATTGGAAGCCTGATTGAGCGTGCTTTCTCCAACCAACCGCGACGACGACCAATCCGGTCCCCCTTCGCAATCAGCGGTTCAGCCGCCCAGCGTTGCCGAGCAAGGCCGCTCAGATGGACTTCCCGCCGAGTGCCAACCCCAACCGGGAACGCAGCACTACGTCGCGCGAGTTGACCTGCCCGTCAGCATCGACGAGGCATTTGCGTATCACGAACGCCCCGGTTGTTTGAACCGACTCACGCCGCCGTGGGAACACGTCCAACTCGAATACTCGGATCAATCCCTGGCTCCCGGCAGTCGCGTGATCTTGAAAACCAAAATCGCCGGGATCCCGGTGCGCTGGCGAGCCCGGCACGTGTGGTGCAATCCTCCCCATGGCTTCGCCGACGTCCAGGACACTGGTCCTTTTTCGCGGTGGTGCCATCAGCATCGATTTGAATCTTTGGCACCCAACCGTTCCCAGCTGACCGACGCGATCGAGTACAAACTGCCTGCGGGAATGGCGGGCAAATTGCTCGGAAGCGGCAAGGCCCGCCGGACCATCGAAGCGATGTTCGCGTACCGCCACCGAGTCACTCAGGATGATTTGCAGATGTTGGTCGATTACCCCATGAGTCCAAAAACGATTGCGGTCTCCGGAGCCAGCGGCTTGGTGGGCGGTGGCCTGTGCACACTGCTGAGTTTGCTAGGCCACAAAGTCGTCACCATCACCCGGGACGAGCACGGCACAGTTGATGAACATGGCATGCCCGACGCGATCGCCGCCTGGGGCAGCCCGTCCGAAATGGAAAAGTTTGAATCGGTCGATGTGGTCGTTCATCTGGCGGGCAAGTCCATCGCTGGAAAGCGCTGGACTCCCGAGGTCAAACAACAAATCCGTGACAGCCGCGTCGAGAAGACACGTGCTCTCTGCGAAGGGCTTGCCCAGCTGAAACAGAAGCCCGCTGTTGTGATCTGTGCCTCGGCAACGGGATTCTACGGCGACCGCGGCGAAGAAATTTTGACCGAGAACTCCTCCTGCGGAGACGACTTTCTGTCCGACGTGGCTGGTCAGTGGGAAGACGCTTGCCAACCGGCTCGCGAAGCAGGAATCCGAGTGGTCAACACGCGGTTCGGAATGGTGCTTTCTCCTCAGGGCGGCGCCCTACAGCAAATGCTGCTGCCGGCCAAACTGATGGGTGGCAAACTGGGCAGTGGAAACCAGTGGTGGTCCTGGATCGCACTGGACGATGTGCTGGGCGCGATCGTCCACTGCATCCACCAGGACGAGATCTCAGGTCCAGTCAACTTTGTGGCGCCGGAACCCATCCGAAATCACGAATTCGCCAAGACCTTGGGCGACGTTTTGAATCGGCCGGCAATCTTCCCGGCACCCAAGTTCGCTCTCCGGTTGGCGCTCGGCGAGATGGCGGAGGTGTTGCTGCTGGCCAGTTCGCGTGCCGTCCCAGAACGTTTGCAGCAATCCGGTTACGCATTTCGCTATCCCGATTTGAAGGATTGCTTGCGGTCACTGCTCGGAAAAGAAGGCAAACCGTCGGAACCCGTCGCCTCATGAACGCCAACCTGCTGTTTCTTTTGAACGCTTTGTCGACCTGGTACATGGTCGGGCTGATCTGGATGGTCCAGCTCGTTCACTACAAGATGTTCGATCGTGTTGGCGAGGATGTCTTTGCCCGGTACGCGACCGACCACGCGAGACTGATCACGCCGGTCGTTGCGATCCCGATGCTGATTGAAATCGCCACGGCGGTCGGGTTGCTGTTCTCGCGGCCTGGTAATCTTTCGATGACTTGGGCTGCGGTGGGATTGGGGTTGGTTGTCCTGATCTGGGCCAGCACCGCGGCACTGCAAGTCCCGGCTCACGGCAAGTTGGCATCCGGGTTCCAGGCGGACGTTTACACGACACTGGTGACAACCAATTGGATTCGAACCGTCGGCTGGTCGATCCGCGGCTTTCTTGTGGGCTGGGCGTTTTGGACGTTGCTCCCGTCGAGCGGTTGAGAGCGTCTTCCCAAACCAGCCTGAAAACAGCGTCGCACGCAATGAGTGTCGAGCGGATTGAATTCAGCTAAGATGGGGTGTCGACGAAGGACGACTTCGCCGCCGTTAGCCCCCCATCTCCCTCCCCATTCCCGCCTTCACTTTCTTTATGTCCCAAAAAATGTTTGGATCGCTGCTGCTCGCGATCACAGTCTGCTTCGGAACCCTTGGTTCCGTCTCCCCCGTTCACGCCGACCAACCGGTTCAATTGATCTTTGACACGGACCTTGGAAACGACGTCGACGACGCGTTGGCCATGGGCGTCATCCATTCCTTGCAGTCGCGTGGCGAGTGCGAATTGCTGGCCGTGACGCTCACCAAAGACCATGAACTGGCTGCCCCTTTCGCAGACGTGGTCAACACGTTTTATGGACGCGGTGACATTCCGATTGGTGTGTGCCGCAGTGACGTCACCAACAGCGAAGGACGTTTCAACGGACTGGCTGCGATCAAGGATGACGGAAAAGACCGTTACCCGCATGACTTGCGAAGCGGCAAAGACGCTCCCGATGCGGTCGAGGTTTTACGTCGGGTGCTCGCCCAAGCGGAAGACCACAGCGTCGTGATCGCGCAAGTTGGATTCTCAACCAACTTAGCCAACCTGCTCGATTCCCCCGCGGACGATCTCAGCCCACTGCCCGGCAAAGAGCTCGTCAAGAAGAAAGTGCAGCGTCTCAGTGTGATGGCGGGTGCGTTCGAACAGATCAAGAACAACAAAGGTCAGCCCTACGACCACAAAGAATACAACGTCATCAAAGACATTCCGGCTGCACAAAAGCTCGCCAAAGAATGGCCAACACCGATACTATGGAGTGGCTACGAGATCGGAATCGCGCTTCGTTACCCTCATGAAAGCATTGAGCAAGACTACGGCTACGTCGAGCACCATCCTTTGGCTGAAGCCTACATCGCCTACAACCCACCGCCTCACGATCGTCCGACTTGGGACCTGACTTGCGTTCTGCAACTGGTCCGTCCCGATCGTGACTACTTCGGTTTGACTTCCGTTGGAAAGGTCACCGTTGCCGACGATGGTTTGACAACGTTCGCCGAGGACGCCAACGGCCGCGACCAGTACTTCACTCTCAACGACGCACAAATCGCGAGAACACTGGAAGCACTGCAATTGCTTTCCAGCGAACCGCCACACGCCATTCGTTGAGACTTGCCACGCACGATCCTCGATTGCTCCGCGGTCGGCCATCCCGGCCGCGAAGTGATCAGGGTCACCTCCATTCGAATGCAGTTCGTTCTGTTCCCATTTTCTTCTCGATCCACTTCCAGTTGGCGAATGACATGAGTTCGCAGCAAAGGATGTCTGGTTCGAAGGCTCCAAAAGGATTTTGAAAGCCGTGATCGCGAGATTGATCTCCCTTCGCTGCGATCACTGCGGCGCGCCGATCGACGTGAAGCCCAAGGCCAAGTTCGTGACCTGCGGCTATTGCCACGCCAGCCTGGCGATTCATCACACTGGCTCGTCGTACTCCACCGAGTTGATCGAGGACCTGAAAGAAACGACCAGTGCACTCGTCAAAGATGTTGCGTTGATCAAACACAACGCTGCACTGGATCGCCTTGATGAACAGTGGGAGCGGTGGCGTTTGCAAACGCTGGGCACCAACAAACACGGGCGTCAGATCACCCAGCCACCCAACCCAGTCGTTTCCATCTTCGGCTTCGGTTTTGTGTTCGTCTTTGCGTTGGTCTGGACCGGCATGGCGGCGAGAATGTTCGCCCCCATGGCCTTGTTCGGGATGGTCTTCTTGGTCATGGCTGTCGTGGGGCTGTTCCGTTCGTTCTCCAAGACCAACGAATACCACGCCAAGCGACAACGCTACATGCAGGAACGTCAGTCGCTGGTCGAACAGATTCAAAACGGCGACTGAACGCCCTGGGAGGGATGTGTGCTTCTCAGTCTCACCAACCGAGCACGTGAGCAAACACGAGTGGCGCACAAATCGTCGCGTCGCTTTGGATCATGAACTTCGGCGAGTCGGCATCGATTTTGTACCACGTGATCTTTTCGTTCGGCACAGCGCCGCTGTAACCGCCGTAGCTGGTCGTTGCATCGCTGATTTGGCAGAAATACCCCCACAACGGAATGTCTCGTTTGAGGTCTTGAATCAACATCGGGACGACACAGATCGGGAAGTCGCCCGCGATCCCGCCGCCGATTTGGAAGAAGCCGATGGGGTCCTGCATCGTGGCTTGGTACCACTCCGCCAGTTGCTGCATTTGCTTTGTGCCCGTCGCATACGCCCCGTGCCCGGAAACGCTGCCGTCGATGACGTGCGAGGTGTAAATGTTCCCCAGCGTGGAGTCCTCAAACCCGGGCGTGAAAATCGGAATGCCCGCATCCTTTGCCGCTGCGACCCAGCTGTCTTCCCGAGGCACCTGGTAGTGCTGAACCAGCCCTTCATCATCCAAAAGATCGAACATGAACTCGGCAGGCATGCGAGCGGCATTCTCAACCGCCGCCTTTTGCCACATGGGCACCAAGCGATCCTCTAGGTGCCGCATCACGGTTTCGGGAATGCAAGTGTCAGTGACACGGTTGAACCCACGATCGCGAAGTTTGACTTCGTCTTCCGCCGAAAGAGCTCGCCAGTTGGCAACGATTTCGTATTCGTCGTGAGCGACCAAGTTGAAGATATCTTCTTCCAAGTTCGCCGCCGTGCATGTTACGGCGTGGACCTTTCCCTTGCGGATCATTTCGGCCAGCGACAGCCCCAATTCTCCCGTGCTCATGGCGCCGGCCAGTGTCACCATCATCTTGCCCCCGCCGTCAACAAAGTCCCCATAGGCCTTTGCCGAGGCCAACAATTCCCGGGCATTGAAGTGGCGAAAATGCGTTTCCAAAAATTGCGTGACATTCATGAAAATTCGACAACCCATACAAGAAGAGACAAAGCACCCAAATTGACAGAAGCGGTCAACCGCCGCTTCCGTTCAGAACGATCCCCATCGGACCGATGCGTCGAAACGCAAAAAAAAGACGTTGGGCGATGGCGCCGAATCTTACCGTTCTGCGGAGTCAGTGTCGTCAGGGGATCACTAGGCGTTTTCGTTCATGAAAACTCTTCGAACAGCCGTTGCAGTGACAGGGAACACCAAGCAATTTGAATGCAAATTGGAAACAGAAGCGAAACATTTTGCGTCGCCCGATGTTGGATCCACTATGAACAAGCTGCCTACCAGACAAGTCACTTTGAAGTCGGCTCAGCGTCGATGGATACGGACGATCGCGACGCTGGCCATTCTCGGAACGCTATTCGGAATGGCTTGGAAACCGCGATTGGTGACCGAAAACTTCCTGCGGGATGCCACGGACTTGATGGTCGCGGAAACGGACCTTTCGCCCATTGGAGCCCCCTTGGCAGATTCGATTGCCATGGGACAGGCAGTGCCAAACACACCTCGCCCTCGGCATGGATGGTACGTCGGCGGATTCCCTTTGGACGCTTACCAAGCACGGTTCTCAGAGAATGAAGGGCAGGATGGCTTGGAGAACTGGAGCACGTTGGGTTTGGGATTGGCGATTGACCTTTGGTTTTGCATCGGCTTGCTCGCTTTGGCTGGCCACGCCGCCTACCACGTCCGTCCCGGGCAATCACCTTGGAACGTCCTGTGGTCCCCCAAGCAGACCGAAAACACTCGTTACCGTCGCGCTTTGCTGAGCATTGTGTCGGTGGGCTTGGTGGTTTCTGCCTGGCACTTTTATTCCACCCAACGCACTCTGCAAACGTTGAACGATGAATCGCGAGTCACTCTGGCTCGGTCGACCAACCATCCATTGGTCGCTCGATTGCCTCTCGTTCTTCGCGGTCCTTGGACCCACGCGGTTCACGTCCAGTGCCTCCCTGAATCCGACATGCAGTCGATTGATTGGAGCGACTACCCATCGATTCAGTTCATTTCACTGCAAGGCGACATCGATCCGCAGACACTTCAATCGATTCAAGAAAATCCCTGGGTCACCGGCCTCCGCTGGTCGAACATCCCGAGCATTGAAAGTGCGAACACGGTCCTCGAACGCTTGCCGTCGCTTCGCAGCCTCTCGCTCTCATTCAAAAACATCGAGACGTCCACGGAACTTGGTCCCGCCCCGAAGCTTCAAGTGCAGTCTCTGACGAGTCTGGCGTCGTTGTCATTGCGTCGCATTCCGGGCACCGCACTATGCACCGATGAGTTGTTGGTTCCCTCACTGACCTCGTTGGAAATCCAAACCATTGGCCCCAGCGTTGATTCATGGTTGTTCGAAGAATCCAACAATCTGAAGTCGCTCTCGATTCGTCACCTGCGGCGGGCTGACGAAAGGAATCCGCGTGCATCCGAACTGACGGTTCGCCTGATGCCTGCCTTGACGGAACTGTCCGTGGACGCGGGCATTCCCATCCATCTCCGCCTGCTAGAACTGCCACGTTTGCGCAATGTGCAGGGGATCGGTGCGATGACCTCTTCGATGGACTGGTCGGAATACGAAAACGGCTTCATCGTGTGGGTATCGTCGCTGAAGATGTCCGGCCTCAGTTCGCTCTCGAGCCTGGATTTAGCGGGCGAGAATTTTGACCAGTGGGAAGTGTCGGAATGCCCCCGATTGCACACCGTTCGCGTCAAGCACCCACGCGCCGGTGGAAACGGGCGTTTCCGTCGCAGCGTGCATGGTTGGGAAGCGTCTCCTGAATTCGTTGACGCTCGATTGTTCGCTGCCATGGCATCGGGAACCCCTCTTCCCAAACGAAAGTCGCCCAAGGGGTTGATGGCCTTTGCAGCCTCGCTCCCTTCGCTTCAATCATTGAACCTGCATGGCATGAATCTGACCACGTGCGAGTTGTCAAAACTCCAAGCGTGTTCCTTCCTGAAGACCCTGACGCTGGACCATTGCGGAATTGAGTCGGATCAGCTGGATGAACTTTGCAACGTCAGTTCGCTCCGAGAACTATCCGTCTCAGGAGCCGACATTGACCCGGAGGTGGTCCCTCGCCTGCTAGCCATGCACAACCACTGGGAAGTTTTGGAATTGCCGTGGGAAGAACTCCAATCCATCCGGATCATTGACCAGCCCAAATTGAGACGCGCCTTCACCTCAAGAACCTTGCGAGCCAAACACATCGAATTGGTGAACCTGGACTCGTTGGCCAGCCGATTGCGCATCGCACCTGGCGCCGAAACCATCCGTGTCGTCAATCTTCCCAGCCTGACCGATATCTCCATTCGCCGGCCAAAGACAAAGGACATCGTGATCCAAAATGTCCCCCGTCTCCTCTCCTTCACACTTGAACGAGGCGTGCTGACATCGTCGACGCTCAGCAGCCTGACGCAAAGTCGCCAACTGCACTCGCTGATTCTGCCTGGCAGCCGTTATCCCCAGGGATTGGCCAAACACTTCCTGTGCTGGCCCGGCCTGCAGGAATTCAACGCCATCGCCACACCACTGCGTGACGATGATTTGCGAGACTTGCCGAACCTGAAGAACCTTCGGCGTTTGCGTTTGGATGACACGGCATTGACGGCGAAAGGCATTTCGATCTTGGCACGCTGCGATCACCTGCAAAGCGTGTCATTGCTCGGTCTGGATCTGTCTAGCACCGCACTGGAACCCTTGATGGCTCTTTCATGGCTGATGGAGCTGTCGGTCAATGATGCGGTTCCACTGCCTGAAGCTCTTCAATCCATCCGGCTGACTCCAGACGACTGGGCCACCCAAAAAGCCCAACCGCATTTGGTTGGAAACTGGCCCAACGGACTCAGAACGAGTGTTGACCGCGGGAAGAATTTGGTTCGACGTGGACCGCAGCATGGGCAGCGTTTGAATTGGGTGACCACTGAAGAAACGGATTCCAACGAATCGCTGGACTCACAACAGGTGACTCTGACGACTGATGCAACGTGACCAGAACACCTGCGGTGGCAAACAAATACATGTGCACCATCGCAATGATGCCGACTTCGTGGAACATCCCGTTGCACACGTAACCGCTGAGCAATCCCAGCATCAAGATGCCAACGGTTCGGCGGTAGTCTTCGGTGCCCTCGTCCAACAACGTCGCTCGCATCTCTGACCTCGTCGAGTCAGCATGTTTGGCGGACGCAAACTGCCAGGCAAGACAAAACAGCACCGTCAACAGCAACAGGTGCAGGCTGAAGCCGATCAACCCCAAATCGACCAACACCGACAAGAAGACGTTGTGTTGCATGTAGGGCCGGGCGGATTCCAACGGCACGCCGTGGCGTCGAATCGCGTGATAGGGTTCCGCCGCATCAAAGTAGTGACCATACCCGTGCCCGCCGAGAGGCCGGTCCAAGAACATCTCGTAAGCAACCAAAGCCAGCAAAGGTCGCAACTCCACACTCTTGGCAGCGTCCGCAGCACTCAATGCTTTGTCGCGTTTCATGCTCATGATTTGATCCTTCAGTCCCATCGCCATCGCGCCGCTGAAGACGACCACACCGGCGAGAGCCACGATCCGAATCCGGCGAGGGACATAAATCAACCCGATGCCCCCGATCGCCGCGATCGCCCCCAACCAAACGCTCCGCGTCAAAGTTGAATAGCAACCCGCCAGCATCAACAATGCCAGCAATGCGTACCAAGCCTTGCCATGGCGTCCGCATTCCAAGAAGCGACTGGCACAAGCGGCCAATGCCATGGTTAGCAAAATCCCATTCCCAGCGGGATTGAGCAACGGGCCTCGTCCACGACCATAGAATTCCCAGATTTCCGGATCGTTGATAAACCGAGGGAACACCAAAGCGCGAACATCCAGCATTTCCATCACGCCAGTGAACGCAAGGTACGCCCCCAACCCAATCAACACGGTCACCATCCGGCGAATGTCTTGCGGCGTGAACGTCGCTGTTCGCATCACCCCATACAAGCTGCACGGCAGCGCCATGTAAAACAACCACCGAGCAATCGGTGGCTGGGCGTCGCCAAACATTCCAAATCGCAAGCAGCTCAGCAGCCCCACCGCGACAAATCCAAACACGATGCCATCGGTTCGGGTCAGCGCGGGCAATTGGTTCTCACCCGTCAGAACGCGAAAAATCGTGACTCCGATCACTGCGGCCCAAAGCAATCGGTCCAGACTGATTTGAATGACTCCGTTGAACGCGAAAAAGGCTGGCCCAAAGACCGTTCCTAAAAACAACACGGCCATCACCAACGTCCAGGTGCGGGCGCCGCGAAGCATCGGGATCGACCACGGAATGATCGCCAACAGAATCAAGATGAGAAGCAAGGTCATGTCGAACCTTAGCTCATTCGAGACAGCACTCGGCAAATCCAATCGAGTTTTGTCGCCCTCGCCAATCATCCACTTTAACGATTGCGACGATTCTGTTGATTGTGCGTGTCACGACGGTCGCACGCATCCAACTCATTCTCCCGAGCGAAACGTTCGATTCGATTGAACGGGCGATCCATCGTTGGCACGCTTCCCACTCCGTCATCCCGCTCGCGTCAGGAAACCACGTGCCGCGCCGCGAAAAATCTTGTCGCCTCTCCGTCGCACGGGCGTTCTGCACGAGCATTCTCGCCTGGGTATGCGTGATGAGCGTGGCAGGTTGCTCGCATCCCATGCGAGCGTTGGTCGGTGGGAACATGCGGATCGATGGCGACATGGGTGTCCAAGGAGACATGGGTGTCGACGGCGACATCAACATGAACGGCACGATGACCACGGTCAGCAAGACCGACAACACCGCCTCACCTATCCGTCCGGTTGAGATCGACGCCGCGTCGCCTGGTTCCAACTCACGAATCGCGATTGTGGATGTGGACGGGTTGCTGATCGACCGCAACTTCAGCGGGTTTGGCTCGATGGGAGAGAATCCTGTCGCCCTGTTTCGCGAAAAGATGCGTTGGATCGAATCCGACCCCACCATCTCCGCCGTTGTCCTGCGGATCAATTCGCCCGGGGGAGGCGTGACGGCCTCGGACATGCTGGCTCACCAGCTTCAGCACCTCAAGAAGGCACGTGGTATCCCTGTCGTTGCCTGCTTGATGACCACCGGAACTGGGGGCGCGTACTACCTGGCCACCCATGCCGATGCCATCGTCGCGCACCCAACCTCGGTTGTTGGCGGCATCGGCGTGATCTTGAACAACTACAACATGGAAGACACGCTGGGCCAGTTCAACATTGTTTCCCTGCCGATCAAATCGGGAGACAAAATCGACGTTGGATCGCCCGAACGAATGATGCAACGCGAAGAGCGTGATTTGTTGCAAGCGATGGCCGATGAATTCCACGAACGTTTCATTGCACAAGTCCGCTCATCCCGTGGAGATCGTTTGGTGGTCACCAGCGGCACCAACGCAGCGAACATGGACGAATTGGAAGACGCGGACGGGGAAATGCCGGAGGATGAACCCGGCGACCTGATTCCGTTTGATGGCCGCGTGGTTTCCGGACAGCAAGCTCGCTCACTGGGATTGGTCGACCAAACCGGGTACCTCGACGACGCCGTGTCACTGGCTGGAAGCATGGCGGGTCTTTCGTCTTCGCCCGCCTTGGTTCTTCTGCGTCGAGACAACGACCGAGCGATGTCTGAATTTGATGTCACACCCAATGTTCCGATGACTTCGATCTTGCCCATTCAGTTGCCGGGTTTGGATCGCAGTGCGATGCCAACGTTCCTGTATTTGTGGCAACCCGACCCGAGCATTGTCACCGCCAACGGCGGCTGATTCCGATTTCGAGTCAATTTGAACTCAGGAACTCATGCCCCAGCTCTTGACCGTGTTCTTCCAATCCGCGGTCAAGGCGGAACACAGGTAGCCGATGTTGGACATGTAGCGAGGCACCAACCGTTTGGGGTCGCTGAGCATTCGATAGGCCCACTCCATCCCAATGCTTTGAAAGATTTTGGGGGCGCGTTTCGCGGTCCCGGCCAAAAAGTCGAACGAAGCCCCCAGCTGAATGCTGACGGGCACACCGATGCGAGCGGCATGTTCAGCAATCCATTGTTCCCCTTTGGGTTGCCCAAACGCAACGAACAACAGGTCCGTTCCGGCCTCACGAATTCTCGCGTCTTGAGCCGCCTGTTCATCCGGCTTCAAATCGCGAAAGGGCGGCGATTCGCAACCAGCGATTCGCAGACCTGGATACATGGCTTTCAATCGCTGGGACGCTTTTTCGGCAACACCGGGTGCACCGCCTAAGAAGTAGACACGATGACCACGCTGGGCCGCCCGTCCGCACAAGTGAATGATCAGTTCGCTGCCAGCGACTCGTTCGGGAAGTGGTCGGTCGGTCAATTTGCTGCGAGCCACGATCGGTTGCCCGTCCGCCAACACCAGTGCCGCCCGATGAGTGATCTGTTGCAACTGCGTTGACCGGTGATGCAGCATGCAATAATTCAGGTTCGCCGTGATCACGTACTGAGGCGTTCCAGCGATGATCAATTGATCGATCGCATCGACCGATTGCCACATGTCCAAGCGATCAAAGGGCACATCCCAAACGTTCACGGTGTCGCGAACAAAAGGAGGAGCTGTCGCGACCGAGGCTTCGGGTTGCGTCAGAACCGTGGTTCCGAATCGTGGCCCCGATTGAAATTTGCCCTTGGCTTCTTGCGAGGCTGGTGGCACCACCACCGGCGAGGCTGAGGTGGACGAAGCGGGATAAGAACTGACGGAAGAAGCCGAATTCATGGCGGAGCGTATTCGATGAGTGGTTGAAAAATCGTTCCAACCGCGACAATCGGTGCTCCCGTCATTCTGAGAGTGACCGTGCCGCGATAGACTGCACTTTCAACCCTACGTCACGTTTTCTGCCGCAACGCAAATTTGGTCCCAAGCAACGCATGCTGATCTTCACGCTGGAAGGATTCACCCCCGCTGCGATCTCCGCCTACGGGTCGTCTTGGAATCGAACCCCCGCTATCGATCGCCTGGCGGCCGAAGGCACCACGTGGAACCGAGCGATCACGCCGGTCACCGATCCACTGGAACAATGGGACCGGTGGGCGAACACGCTGGCGGAGACGCCACAGTCAAACCACATCGTCGTGATCACCGACGACCCGCGATTGCTGGAACGAGATTCCGCCGCCGTGTTCGAAGAGATCATTTTGCTGGAAAGCGACGTGCCGACGGCACCCGACGCGGACGATGAATCCGACACAATTGATATCGAGGACACCTCCATCGGTCGCTTGACCGCCCTCGCTGCGGACCGAATCGCACAAGGCGACTCGGTCTGGCTGCACACGCGTTTCCTCACGCATTGTTGGGACGCCCCTCGCGAACTCAGCGACGACACCATCGCGGACGAACCCAGCTACTACGACGAGGAATCCGGGGAGGACCTTCCGGCAGACGAACTCGGCGCCGACCATGATCCCGTGCCCTTCATCGTCGAATCAGCCACTCCGCCAAACCATTCCATGACCGCGGACGACGATCCGGACTGGATCACCACCTGGATGCGAACCTATGGGTGTCAGATCAAATTGGTCGACGCCATGCTCGACATCCTGAGTTCGGTGCTGGAGCCCGACGAAACGATCGTGCTCAGTGGGACCAGCGGTTTTGCCCTGGGACAAAACGGTTCGATCGGGCATCGCACCGGTCCCTGGCGTTCGTGTCACCTGCACGTGCCGCTGGTCTGCTCCGGTGGATCTGGGCTGCGATCTCGATTGGTTGCCTCAGCCGATGAAGTCGCTGCGGTGATCGGCATCCGATTGGGCAACCCGAGTGGGGACCTTTTGCCAACCCATCTGTTTGCTGGTGAAAACGTTGTGGACACTCCAACGGAAGAATCCAACCCCGAGGAATCTTTGCCTTCAAATGCCTCGTCGCCTTCGCCAACGGAGCGTGTTATCACCCAACATCGCAGCGTTCCCATTGCGATCACCACCAACGATTGGTTTTACGTTCCTTCGGACGACCACTCCTTGCCCAGTGATGCAGTCGAGCGATGTCACCTGTACCTGAAGCCCGATGATCTTGACGACTTCAACAACGTGGTGCGTTTGCGACAAGAAGAGGCGGACCGACTTCACCAAACCCTTTTGAACGAATTTCATCAAACAGAGTGATTCATGATTGTTGGCGTGCCCTCGGAAATCAAGACCGACGAATACCGTGTTGGCATGTTGCCCGTCGGGGTCGCAGAACTGACTCAAGCCGGTCACACCGTTTTGGTGCAAGCCGGGGCGGGCCTGGGATCGGGGTTGCCCGACCATGACTACCTCCGGGCGGGTGCCGAATTGGTTGCCACGGCCGAAGACATTTTCGCGCGAGCGGACTTGATTGTGAAAGTCAAAGAGCCTCAGGTTTCGGAGTACGAATTGATTCGTCCCGGCCAACTGGTGTTCACGTACTTTCACTTCGCGGCCGACGACTCGCTGACCAAAGCCATGCTCGATAGCGGCGCGACCTGCCTCGCGTATGAAACGCTCCGCAACAGCTCGGGACAACTTCCGCTGTTGACACCGATGAGCGAAGTGGCCGGCCGGATGAGCATCCAAGAAGGTGCGAAGTTCCTCGAACGACCTCAAATGGGACGTGGCATCTTGCTGGGTGGTGTTCCTGGTGTCGCCCCCGCTCACATCACCATCCTGGGTGGCGGCGTGGTGGGCGCGAACGCGGCCAAAATCGCCGCTGGATTCCAAGCCGACGTGGCGATTTTGGACGTCAACCTGGACCGCTTGCGGTACCTCGATGACGTGATGCCCGCCAACGTGAACACGTTGTACAGCGATCGGCACAACATCGTCGAACAACTGGAACGAGCCGACCTCGTGATTGGTTCCGTGTTGATCCCTGGCGGCCGCGCGCCCAACTTGGTTCGCGCCGAAGACCTTCGCATCATGAAGTCGGGTGCAGTGGTCATCGATGTCGCGGTCGACCAAGGCGGTTGCATCGAAACCAGTCGCCCGACCACGCACAGCGAGCCCACGTTCATCATCGACGAGGTCGTCCACTACTGCGTCGCCAACATGCCCGGAGCGGTCGGCCGGACAAGCACCTTCGCGCTCTGCAACGCGACGATGCGGTGGGTCATGAAAGTCGCTGCGGCAGGAATGGATGGCGTCCTGCAAGACACTGGCCCGCTTCAAACCGCAGTCAACATCCACGCCGGCAAAATCGTCCACGAAGCCGTCTCCAACGCCTACCAAGCCTGAGCGCAAGAGACCTGTCGTCCCTTCAGGTTCCATTGGCTAACGCCAATGGCTACACCCTGTCGCCACTTCGTGGCTGAACCGTTCACGCGAGCCGGTTCCATTGGCTGACGCCAATGGCACTATCTTGTCGCCACTTCGTGGCTGGAACGTCCTCGCTAGCCAGGTCTTCGTGGCTGGGACATTCACGCCAGCTCTCTCGACACAACCATCCAACCATCCAACCATCCAACCATCCAACCATCCAACCATCCAACCATCCAACCATCCAACCATCCAACCATCCAACCAGTCCCAACCAGTCCCAACGGGACGACACGTTGTCGCCACGGGCGCAAGCCCGTGGATGCCCGACAACCCACACCCCCAAAAGCCCCGAAGGGGTGACAGGTGTCGGGACCTGGCATGAGACCTGTAGTCCCTTCAGGACTTGGTGAACTCGTTCCTTGCCGAGTCCATTGGCTGACGCCAATGGCTACACCCTGTCGCCACTTCGTGGCTGAAACGTTCACGCCAGCCGTGTCCATCGGCTGACGCCAATGGCACCATCCTGCCGCCACTTCATGGCTGAACCGTTCACGCTAGCATTCGCCGCTGCCTAAACTCCGCGCGGGGCTGGGACCTGCACTCATCTGATTCAAGCTTCAGAACCGATCACTCGTCCAATTCGGCATCGTCGGATTTGGAATCAGATTCGCTAGGCTCAATTTCGGCTGGCTTCGCTTCGTCCGCTGGCGAAGTTCCTTGCTTGGACGACGAATCTTCCTCTGGTTCACCGAACAGAAGTTCGGGTGCGTTTGGATCCTCCAACCACTCGATTCGCTCGACGGTCACGTAGTCGTAGTCATTGAACAAAACTCGGACGTGGGTTTCCCCCGCATCGCCTCGGACCACAAACACGTAGCTGGCCGCTTCCGCGTCGGTGTGGTCGTCGGTCAATTCCCAATCGTAGGCGACGTACTGGACCGTTCCCACCTCTTCCAGGATCGTTGGATTCTCTTTGATCAACTCGTGAGTCGATTGCGCCATCGCGGAATCGAAGGGCACAGGAATGGTCTCCAACTGCACTCGCGTGTCCAAGTCCGTCTCGTCGGGAATCAAATCCACGCGGTCGAACCATTCGTCTTCCTTGGCGCTGACCTCGACCCGCACGATCGCCTCGCCCACCGTTCCAATCACGCGGTAAAAGTACTCGTCGGTGTAGACCGAATTGTCGAGGTTGTGCTCCGCGGCGAACTCAACCGACTCAATCTCGCCCACCTTTTCTTGGAGGACTTCATTTTCCGACAACGCGTGCTGCAATGCCGTGGGGGTCTCCTCGTCGTCGGCCATGTAGTCGTAATTGACCGCATTGAGTTCGCTGGCAAGCCTTTCGACCGCGTAGTACCCCAGCCCCAAGACACCTCCGCACATCAGCAACATCGTCACCGAAACAATTGCGACGATGATCACCGTGTTCTTGGAAGAACCACCGCCACCGGACGATGAATTCGGAACCGGTTGGCTGTACGGTGAGTGCGGCGCGTGGGACATGGATGAATGTCTTGATTGAATGAATGCCGAAAGAAAGCGATGCCGACCGAAGTATAAACAAAAACGGGCCGGTGAATTTCACCGGCCCGTTCGCATTCTTCGGATCCCTCTTCATTCCGTCTCCGCGGATGCATCGCAATGAAACGCGATGCATCCACCACCAGAACTCATCGCCATCACTGCAGCGGAACGATCATCCGGGTGTTCCCACGACGAATGATCAATCGCAATGGGATGCCTTGCCGCTTGGCTTCCGCAATGATCACTTGCAATTCGTTCACCGATTGGACCGCGTTTCCACCGGCACTTTCGATCACATCGCCGGCCATCAGTCCCGACTCCGCCGCGATTCCATCGTCTTCGACTCCGACCACGATCAATCCCGATTCCATTCCCGTGTATCCATAGCGCCGAGCGGATTCAGGAGTGATTGGTTCGAGCTTGGCACCCAGAACACTGCCGCCATGGAACATCGCCATCGCTTCACTGGTTCGCTCTTGCAGATCAACGGTCTTGTCCAGCGTTTCGCCGTCGCGATTGATGACCATCGACACGCTCGCCCCTGGAGGGCGACTGGCGATGTAGTTGACCAATTGCGAACTGCTACGGACTTTCTTTCCATCCACACTGACAACCACATCGCCTGGTTGCAGATTCGCATTCGCGGCGGGTTGTTTGTCCAACACGCCTTGAATCAGCGCACCGTCTTTGACCTTCAAACCCATTTCATCGACCAACTCCGGCGTCACATCGCGGACTTGGGCCCCCAAGAATCCTCGCCGCACTTGACCGTTTTCGATAATCGACGTCAGCACGGGCCGAGCCAGCGAAACAGGGATTGCGAATCCGATGCCGGCGCTGGCACCGCTGCGAGAAAGAATGGCTGTGTTGATCCCGACCAACTCGCCACGCAAATTCACCAATGGGCCACCTGAATTCCCCGGGTTGATGGCCGCGTCGGTTTGCAAGAAGTCCTCGAATCCTTGACCGTTGTTGACGATCTGACGGTTGCGATTCTTGCCACTGATGATGCCCGCGGTCACCGTTTGATCCAAACCGAAGGGACTGCCGATCGCCAGCACCCAATCACCGACTTGAATGGCATCGGAATCACCGAAGGCGATCGCCCGCAGGCCTTCGGCCTCAATTTTCAAGACCGCCAAATCTGTTTCTGGGTCCGTCCCCACCACTTCGGCGGGCAATCGGCGATCGTCGCTCAGCTCCACATACACTTCGTCGGCGCCTTCCACCACGTGATTGTTGGTCAGGATGTACCCGTCTTCTCGAACAACCACACCACTGCCCTGGCCTTCGCGAGCGGGCATCTGCTGGCCGCCTCGCGAACGCTCCTCAAAGAAATCATCGAACCCAGGCGGCAACTGGCTTCGCAGTCCCGGCGGCAAACGATTGCTCACGGACTTGGCCGTCGTCTTGGAACTGATGCTGACAACGCTGGGACGCATCGCTTCGGCAACGGTTCGAAAGGAAGCCGACAAATCCTGAGCCGTGTTCAGTCCCTGCCCCGGATCGATCGACGTCGCAGCCCGATTCGTTTGATCCGCCATCGCGTCGGACCGCATGCCATCCGGCAAACTCACCACGACAGCGGTGGTCAGCGTGGCAAGCCACAAACTTCCCAAAGCAAAACTGATTGGTTTCCATTGATTTCGCATCGTGAATATTTTCTCCTGAGAGGGGATGGTCGGGGTGAGTGATACTTCGCTCGTACCGTGGCGAAGTCAACGCACCATCGCGAGACCTCGGCCAAACTCTTGTCATGGAAAGCTCGCCTCCGACTCCGGCACGGATTGCCATGACTTTTCAGAGCAGTACTACTGAGGAGGATGCCCGTTTGGTTCACTTTGAACCGGAGATGAATTTCGAGGCACACCTCCGAATTGTGCCCCTGAGTCCCCGGTTCGGTCCCAAATGTGCAATCCCTGGGTCTCACGCTCGCAGCAGGCAAGAACACACGAATCGCCTGGCTGAGATCGCCAATCGGGTGTGCGTTATTGAGCAACGTGCGCACTCACGCTGTCGAATGTCAAAATGGTCAAGCTGTTCCGCATCGACGCATGAAATTCCCTTTCACGCCAATGAGGGAAAACTAATTTCCGCTCGACAGTCAACAAGGGACTTTGCTAGCATGCTCGTTCAGCATGTTGCGGGTGCCGACATGCCCAACGCGGTAGGAAACCACGAATCCATGATGCGACAAACAGTAACGGTAATTTTGGCCGGAGGTCGTGGCTCACGACTGGAACCACTCACGCGCGATCGAGCGAAGCCGGCGGTGCCCATTGGCGGCGCTTATCGCATCATCGACTTTGTGCTGAGCAATTGTTTGAACAGCGATATGCGACGGCTGTTGCTGTTGACGCAGTACAAAGCCCAGTCGCTGGACCGACACATCAACGTGGCCTGGCGGAACTATTTCTGCCGTGAATTGGGCGAATTCATCGACGTCGTTCCGCCTCAGCAACGCATCGATGACAATTGGTACCAAGGCACCGCCGACGCGGTCTACCAAAACATCTACGCGATTGAACGCGAAGCCCCCGAATACGTGGTGATTTTGGCAGGCGACCACCTGTACAAAATGAACTATGAATCGATGGTGAACTTTCATCATCGCAAAGGCGCGGATGTCACCGTCGGCGCGCTGCGTGTCAGTCGCGAGGAAGCAAGACAGTTCGGCGTGATGCAGGTCGACACCGACAATCGGTTGGTGGAATTTCAGGAAAAACCAGAAAACCCGCGTCCCACACTCGACGATCCCGATGTCTGCTTGGCATCCATGGGCATCTACGTGTTCAACACCCGGTTCCTGTTCGAGCGACTGTGTGACGACGCGACTCAGCCCGACAGTGACCACGACTTCGGCAAAAACATCATCCCGGGTGCGATCAAGGACAGCCAAGTCTTTGCGTTCCCGTTCACCGACGAGAATCGCAAACGCGAAGCGTACTGGCGAGATGTCGGCACGCTGGAGGCTTACTACGAAGCCAACATGGACCTGGTTGGCGTTGATCCTCAACTGAATCTGTATGACCGACAGTGGCCGATCCGTTCGTTCCAGCCTCAACTTCCGCCCCCCAAGTTTGTCTTCGGCAGCGAAGGCCGCTCGTCACGTCGCGGGGAAGCATTGGATTCAATCGTCTGCCAAGGCGCAATCATCAGTGGCGGTTGTGTTCGCCGCAGCGTCATCGGCACGGGCTGTCGCATCAACAGCTACGCTCAAGTTGAAGACAGCATTTTGTTTGACGATGTGAACGTCGGCCGCCATAGTCGCATCCGCCGCGCCATCATCGACAAGGGAGTTCAGATCCCGCCAGAAACAGAAATTGGATATGATCTGGCGATGGACCGCGCTCGTGGTCTAACAGTCACTGACAGTGGACTCGTTGTGATAGCGCGCGGCGAAATGATCGCCCCCCCAGTCACCACGAATGGATCCCCTGGTCCATCCCCGACTTTGACTTCCTGACCGCTGTCTTCGGCCAATGCTGAGGGCCTCCTTGCTACCCTTCGCAGCACCGTGAATCCGTCTCTGATCGCCGCTGGTTTCTTCTTTGCAGCGGTCTTGGTTGCAATAGGCTATTTCGTTGGCCGGCGGCGACGCAAACTCCCGACTGCCGTCCCCGAAGGTCCGATCATTCACGAGGACGAACGTCAGCGAATGCTGGGTTTGCTCGAAGGTCTTTCGCGATGGACCAACGAATACTCTGGCAACGTTTCGAACTACCAAAGCGAACTGGGCGAACTCAGCGACGCGATGCGAATCAGCATCCAACAATCGCGATCCGGATCCACTCGTACCGGCAACCAGGCTGACAACCAACACGCCAGCGACGCTCGCATGGTGACGCTGATCAATCAGATCATGTCCACCAACACCGAATTGCAAACTCGGTTGGAGGCCGCCGAAAAACAGCTGGAAGAACAGACTGAGCAGATTCAGTCCTACCTGACAGAAGCTCGCACAGACGGGTTGACGGGATTGTACAACCGCCGCGCGTTCGACAAAAAACTGGATGAACTCTTTGTGGCTTACCGCGGTGGCGGCAAGTCCTTCACGCTGATCTTGATCGACATCGATCACTTCAAAATGATCAACGACACGCACGGTCACCCCGTCGGCGACGTTGTCTTGCAACAGATTTCTCAACGCCTGGGCAACGGCATGCAAGACGCCGAGATCGTCTCGCGATTTGGCGGCGAGGAATTCGCGATCCTGACCTATCTGCCAATCCGAGTGGCAGCGGACAAGGCCAACAAACTAAGAGAACGCATGGCCAATGACACCATCGAAATCGGCTCCGCCGATTTGACCGTCACGTTGAGCGTCGGGCTGAGCACGCCACATGAAGACTTGGTCATCGGTCCCATCGTGCGTCGCGCCGACGAGGCTCTGTATTCCGCGAAAAACATGGGTCGCAACCGAGTGTATTTCAACGATGGAAACGGGGCACAACTGATTGGTGCTCCGGAGATTGTCCGCTCCTAGAGACGCTCGGCAGGAAGGAGCAGGCACAACCATGTGAGCCGTTTGGGCGTTCGCCTGGGCCGCGAAGTGTTTGGTTTTGACACCGCTTTGGACTGCGCAGGTTTTGTTACTCGACTTCGCCCCAACGGGGCAGCCCTATGCCAGCCCAGGGCAACGCCCTGGGTTGTGGCTTCGAATCGACCAAGAATTCCAATCTCAAGCTGACGCTCGGCAACTACTTTCCGTCTAGCAATCGCGCCGGATTGGTCTGGGTCCAAGCCTGGATGCGGGCTTCGTCGATGCCCAATTCTTGGCGGAGCTTTTCCGTCATGCTTTGAACGGATGTCGCGCACCCAGCGAAGTGTGTGCGGCACTCGGCCCACGCCGCACCGTCATCATCCACGTGCACGTTTTGACCGGCCAAGGCATACGTCCCAGGCCCCAACCCAGCCGCACTGATCGCATCACTGACGATGATGATGTTCTGTTCGGGCACACACTTCAAATAGTTGCCCAGCGCCATCATCGGAATGTGAAAGCCATCGGCAATGAAGCTGATCGCCAACCGCGAGGCACGTGAGAGAACTCGCTGCACAATGTTGTCGTGACGAGGCACTTCCGAGGGACACGCGTTGCCCAGGTGAGTGAACATGGTCAGCCCAGAATCCATCGCGACATCCAAATCCTTCAACGTCGCGTTGGTGTGCCCTGCCGCCACGATGATTCCCTGATCACTCAACCAGTTCGTTGTTTTGCCGGCGGAGTCTTGCTCCGGTGCCAACGTGACCAATCGAACATGCCCGCGGCCTGCATCCACCAATCGCTGCGCGTCCTCCAGATTCGCGGCACGGATCTCGGATTTGGGATGCGCCCCGGCGTAGCCATCCAAAGGGGAAAGGAACGGTCCTTCCACATGGATTCCAGCGACCGTGTTCGCAACCTCGTCATCCTGTTCCATCGCGTCCACCAGGCGGCCGATGCGCGCGCACATGGCGTCCATCGAGTCGGTGATCACCGTGCCCAAGCACCGATCCACCTGATGCGATCGCATGGCTCGACAGGCGTCCAGAACCTGCTCGATCGACAACTCATCGCCGTTGAAATCCACGCCCGCGTAACCGTTGACTTGCAGATCGACGTGGCTCAATTGCCAGGCTCCATCGAATTGCGAGTGTCGCGATCCAGATCAGCGGACGACGCGATGTCAATGATCAGAGTCGCATTGGGATGCTGATGCAGTGCCGAAGCCGGAACCATGGGGTCGTTGACCACCGACAATGTTTTCGCAACCGCTTCGGCCTTTTGAGCGTCGGGCACGGAACAGAAGATCTGACGTGACTTCAGGATCTGCTGAACCGACATGCTGATCGCTTGCGTCGGCACTTCCTCGAGAGACGAGAACCAACCTTCGCCGACCTGTTGCTCGCGACACCGTTGGTCCAAGTCCACCAAAAGATACGGGTCGGTGGTGGTGAAGTTGGCGGGCGGATCGTTGAACGCCAGATGCGCGTTCTCACCGATTCCCACCAAGGACACGTCGATGCGTGTTTGACGAAGCAAATCGCCCACACGCTTCATCGTTTCCACCGGGTCGTGATCCCCACGAAGAAAATGAAACTCACCTGGCGAAACCTTTTCGACAAAGCGTTCGCGAAGGTATTTGCAAAACGAAGCGGGATGATCCGGCGATATCCCAACATACTCGTCGAGATGGAAACCGGTCACTTTGGACCAATCGATGCCTGGTTGTTCTGCCAGAGACGACAAAACTTCAAACTGGGACGCACCGGTCGCCACAACGATATTGGCATGACCGTACTCGTTCAGTGCCATTCGGATGGAATCGGCGGCATTTCGGCCCACCCACAGCCCCATTTCGAAGCGGTCAGCGGCTAGGATCTTGTTCAACATTGGCGGTCGCAGAAGGCGGCTAACAAATCATTCGTTCATCGACAAGGCTTCATTGTGACACAGCCGGTAGCAGTAAACGAGAGTGGTTGGAAACGATATCGTCGAATTGGCCCCGCGATTGTGGTCGCGGCCGTCGTCCTCGGCCCCGGAAGCATCGTCAGCGCCAGCCGTGTGGCGTGCGGCGAAGGCTTTGATCTGCTGTGGATCGTGCCTCTGGCCGGCATTTTGATGATCGGAATGACCGCTGCCTCGATGACCATCGGCGTTTGCAAAGAAAAAACACTGTGCGGCCTGGTCGCCGATCGTTTTGGACGCTGGGCCGCATGGGTCGTCGGGTTATCCCTGCTGATTGCGATCACGTTGTTTCAAGCCTCCAACAACAATGCGATGTGGATGGCGGTCAGTGGTTTCATTGGCCACGAAACAGTGGACAAATGGTCAACGCTCGGCCGTGCATCGGGATTGCTGCTGTTCAACGGAGCCATCATTGCATTGGTGTGGCTCGGCCGCCGCGACCTGTATCGCTGGATCGAACGAGCGATGGCGTTCCTCGTCGGTGCAATGGTTCTCTCGTTTGGAGCCAGCATGTTTGCATCGGCACCGGATTGGAGCGAAGTCATCGGCGGACTGATCCCCCGTTTGCCGACCCCGGACACAACCACCACGCTGCCAACCGAAGCCGAAGCGGTGGCCAGTTCCGACAACGCTTCGATCGCCTGGATGAGCATGGCAGCGCTCGTCGCCACAACGTTCTCCGTTGCCGGTGCGTTTTACCAGTCCTACCAGGTCAAAGAAAAAGGCTGGAAACGCGACAACCTCTCGACTGGTTTGGTCGACGTGTTTGTGGGCATTTCTTCCTTGGCCCTGATCACGGGGATGATCTACGTCACCGCCGCAACAGCCCTGCACGGCAACATCGCCCCCAAGGATCTGACCGACGCGTCCGTCGTCGCCTTGTCACTCGAACCGCTGTTCGGTTCCTGGGCCCGGATCGTTTTCTCCATCGGAATCTTCGCCGGTGCGGCCAGTTCGTTCCTGGTCAACGCGTTGATCGGCGGCGTCGTCTTCTGCGACGCGATCGGAACGGATTGTCGAGTATCCTCTCAACCGGTCCGGCGAGCCACCATTGCAGCGTTGCTCGCTGGATGGGCAGTTGCCAGCCTGGCCGCGTTGACCGATGTCGATCTGGTCAGCTTCATCGTCATCGCCCAGTCTCTGACCGTGCTTTGCTTTCCTTTGCTTGCCGGCGTGATCGTTTGGCAGTTGCACACCTTGGACCGTCACGATGTCGCCTGGCCCATCCGAGTGCTCGCCTGGATCGGCTTGGCCGTCGTGATCGCCCTGTCCCTGAAAACGCTCAGCGGGTTGATCTGAGCGTGTTCGCGACAATCAGTTGAAACCGAGCCGCGACCGAGGCCACCGACTCAGTGAATCGCCGCGGCAAACAGTTTCGAGATCCGAGCCTGTTGGTCGGGTGTGATCCAGCGCAGATCAATTGCCACACCGTCATCGGAAGGTTCTGCCAACAAACACGCGTCCCCCTTGGCCAATCGCTCGACGATGACCGCGGGGCTGGCCGTGTTGACCCGCAACAGCACCTGTCGAGAGGGCAACTGGCCCGCGTCGAGAGACATCGACGCAGGCTCCTGCGTTACCGTCGCCGACGTCACGCCGTCCACCCCTGACAACTGCGTCGCCAATCGCTCCGCTCGATCGTGCAAGTTGCTTTCGCTGGCGGCGATCAAACGGTCCACTGGCAACCCACTGTCACAAGCCAGAAGCGCCGCCGCGTTCAACATCGCGACCAGCGCATCGGGTGCCTGCAGCATCGAAACACGCGGGTCTTCGTCCCACGCCTTCATCCATTCGGAGCGTCCGATCAGCATGCCCATGCCAGGTGTTCCGGTCAGAACTCCGCCGCCCAACAAAACCGCATCAGCACCTGCCTTGATCAACGACGCAGCACTGCTGCAGTTTTCCGAAGACCCACCCAACAGCCGAATCGAGGGTGCCACCACGACTTCTGAAACATGATGCTTGCGTCGCGATTCCGGATCGAGCGAGCAGGACGCTTTTGACAACCGCACCAAGGTCGTGGTTCGTTGACCGCCGAACGATCGACTGGGACAGCCCCCCATTGCGCTGACCACGTCGGCTTCTGTGAAGCCTTCGGCCGTGCCCACTTCGCGGACTGAGCCCCCGGTCCAGCGTTGCAATTCATCGGCCAAGTAAGCGGAACTGCCCGCTTGCATCGGGATCGCACAACAACGCGGCACGAGAATCCGTCCGGATCGCCGGCCACACTGTCCGAGCAGGCTCAAACCTGCATCAAATGAGTTGACCACCAGGACTTGAATGTCGGTGCCACTGGCGTCGGACAAAAACCGTTCAACGGGTTGAGTGCAGCGTTGTCCCTGAGGCAGAACGCAGTCGCCCATCAAATAAGGCGCCGCAGCGGCCATCACCGCTGTGTCCACGGCCACGCCGCTTCCAAGTTCGTGCGTCAGATTCCCTGATCCATTGATCAGAGAATGGGGACGCTGAAAGGACGCGGCTCCGGCCCACGCGTCGCGAAAGGGTCCCGCCCCGGCTTCGGCTTGCTTGAGGATCGAATCCACCTTTTCGCGAGCCACACGGGGCAGTTCCTCGACCAACTTCGTGGCTTGGTCCTTGAGGTTCTGAGCGGTTTCCGGATCGGTCGCTTGCCGAGCCAAATCCGCCACACCACGTCGCAACAAATCCACCGTCCAGGGAGGCAGTGCCATCAGAAATCGTTTTCAAAAGAGAAGAAGACCAGTCCGAAACCGTCCCCTCCATCATCCTCCACCCCACCCCAACACGCAAGAAAGGATTTCCGGCGACGAATCGTCGCCACAGAACCACTCCGCTCCGATCGAAAAACAACCGGTTTGAAAGGAACATCGCAGCTCGATTTCAGCCCGTCCCAACGGAATGATGAGGTTCGACGCCTTTTTCGGTGAACTCCGTGTCCTCGGTGGCAACCTCCCCCGAAACAATGCCCCAGCTAAAAACAATGCCCCAGCTAAAAACAATGCCCCAGCTAAACAGGGAAGCAGAGCTGAACAGGAAAGCACGGCATGATTCGTCCCACTGAGATCAGGGGCGTTGTTGGCCCAGGAAGTCGTTGACGTTGGCGACTCGTTCTTCGGGGCCCGTTTCAGCTTTGGGAGCACCGAACATCGAACTGAAGAACCCAGGCGAATCGGACTTTTCAGTCGCTGTCGATTCCGTTCCCGTTCCGGCGAACATGTTCATCGGATTCAAACGAGCTGGATTGAATGTTTCTTTGGTTCGCTGCCAAGACGCTGACGCGGTGGTTTTCACATCCGTCATCAACCCGTCTTTGCGTTCCACAATCCGATTTTGATCGTCGTCGGGAACCAAAAAGGATGGCATGCGAAAGCTGGGAGCCTTCGGCATCGAGGGCATCTTCCAGTTCGCTGGGTTGAGTGTTTGAGCCATCTTGGAGAAAGCTCCCGGCTCCGCGTCTTGCGCAGACACCGACGTGGCAACCAGACACTGGCTGCCGACAAACAAACAAACACAGACCGTGAGTCGATGCGAAAAAGGCGACATTTTAAAACGGGGCATTGAGAACGCTCCACGTGCTACGATTCGGAAATTCAACGTTGGATCAGCTATCGCCTTTCCGCCAGAACTGCCGCAACCCCAGTTCCCGATTTCACTTTCAAAAAAGTGTGACAAAACGGAATCAATAAGGCACGTCGACCGCATCGCAGAGGAACCGCATGAACGGCTTGGCGTCTCGAATCAATTGCGTGATCCGGGCCACCGAATCCTTGGCGGTGATCTCTTTGGGGGCCAACGTGGCGATGCCGATGAAGTCGATCCGCCGCAAGTCCTCAATCATCGGATGGTCGCGGTCGTAGTCGCGCGGGGATGTCTTCAGCCGGTCCCCGCCCAACTCAAATGAGGTTCGAAAGGACTTGGCATCGCGAGCCCGCCGCCACGCGTTGGGATCGTCTGCGATGGCGGCTCGAATCGCCGCCAAAGATTCACGCTGAGGCCGCCACACGCCCATCCCCACAAAGCATTCTTCCGCGGACAAATGAACGTAGCCACCGGGCGCATGAATGTCGTCGGACACCGTGCCGGTGAAGCACGCGTCATGCCGCAGCGAGATCCCCACGTTGGTCTTGTAAGGCGTCTTGTCTTTGCTGAACCGCGTGTCGCGGTGAATCCGCATCAGCGATCCACCTTGGGTTTTGTCAATCACACGCAGCATCGGCGCCGATCGTTTCAGCGGAACGGCGAGTTGCCGAATCAGCTCGAACGCCGGTTGCCGAACATCGTTTTCGTAGCGTGCCTTGTTATCAGCGAACCACTCCCGATGGTTGTTGTCAGTGAGGTCTTCCAGGAAATGAAACAGCTCGGGTCGAATCGGAGACGTCATCAGGATCAGGCTGCGGTTGCTTGAGGAACTTTCTTGCCTTGCATTTGATACACGTACCGCAAGATTTCTGCCACGGCTTGGTATTGCTCCGCCGGAACCTCTTGACCCACATCGACCAATTTATAAAGAGCCTGAGCCAGCTCCTTGCGTTCCACCACGGGAATGCTGTTTTCCAACGCCAATCGCCGAATCCGCTGAGCGATCATGCCTGCGCCCTTGGCCACCACGATGGGCGCCGGCATCGTCAACGGATCGTACTTGATCGCGATCGCAAGCTCCGTTGGATTGCTGGCCACCACGTCGGCCTTGGGGACTTCCGTTCCAAGTTGCCCCATCGCCAACTGACGAGCGACCTGCCGACGACGTGCCGCGACTTGTGGGTCCGCCTCGGTGTCCTTCATCTCATCGCGAACCTCTTGGTCCGTCATCATCATGTCTTGTTCCGTCTTCCACCACTGGTAGACATATTCAAGCAGCGCCAACACGAACAACCCCACGCCAATCCACAATGACACCCCGAACAAGGTGTCAAACATCGACTTGGCCAATTGGGGCACGGACAGCGACGCCATCGAGATCACGTCGCCATGATGTGCTCGCAGTGCTAAGTAGGCGATGCCACCGATGATGCCAACTTTGAACATCCCAAACACCAATCGCATCACGCCCTGCAAGGATAGAATCCGTTTGGCTCCGGACATCGGACTGATGTTGCTCAGCTTGGGCATCAACTTTTCAGTCGACAGCAACAATCCCGACTGGAAGACGTTGATCAACACGCCACCGATGAACATCAAAATCATCATCGGAACCGCAGCCATCGCCAGTCGCTGTGAGATCTGCAAGATGTACTGCGTGGCATCTTGGTTGGTCATGGGGGCCAACTTGGTTTCACCGAGGGCATGCGCAATGCCTCCCGATAAATAGGCCGCCATGTTTCCGCCGATGGCGTAGAGCGCCCAAATCGCGGCCAGCAGCAGAGTCGCTGACGTCAGGTCTTGGCTTTTCGCGATCTGGCCTTTTTCGCGAGCCTGCCTGCGTTTGCGTTCTGACGCTGAGTGTTTCTTGTCTCCACCGGAATCAGACATCTGGCGTGGTCCAAATCGCGGACAAGCGCTCGACGTTCGCCGTCAAGTCTTCTTGGAACATCCAGGCGACCGAGCCGATGGTGAGTGCCGTGACCACCAGCATCGCCAGGGCGTTGATTGACAACCCAATCGCCAACACGTTGATCTGCGGCAATGTCCGACTGATCAAACCGGTCACCAGGTTCGCCAGCAACAACGCCGCGATCACCGGACCAGCCACACGAACACCACTCGCCATCGAATTGCCCATCACCACAATCACGGCGTCCATCATCGAATCCGTGAACCGCACGTTGCCCGGCGGGATGTGCTGGAAACTTTCAACCAGCAGACGCAGCACCACCCGGTGGCCTCCCGTGATCAACATCACCGTGGTGACCAACATGCCGACCATTCGCGCCAGCGCCGGCATGCTGCTGGAGGTCGTCGGGTCCACTGAATCACCAAGCTGCATCCCGCCGGTGCTGGTGATGGCCTCCCCGGCCAGTTGCAATCCGGTGATCACCATTTGAGTGGTCGCACCGATCAGCATTCCGATCAACGCCTCGCGACCGATCGCAACGGCCAGTTCAGGCAAGTTTTCGATCGTTGGCATCGAAGGCTGGTCACACTGAGCTGCCAAGGTCGGCATCAAGATCGCTGTCAGAACCAGTGCCAGCAAAGCTCGGATCCGTTTGGGAACCCCCACACCGATCGCCGGCATCGCCATCAGCAACATGCCCAGGCGAGTCAGCACAAGTGTGCCGAGCACGAGATGACTGAAAATCAAATCAACGAAGGCTTGCATCGCTACAAACCACCTGCGTCTTCAAAGACCTGGCGAGTGAACTCAACCATCCGTGACATCAACCACGGCAAACAAGCGATCAAGACCGCGGCCATCGCCATGATTTTCGGAACAAACGAAACCGTTTGATCTTGGATTTGCGTGAGCGCCTGGATCAGACCGATGACCAATCCGGCCAGCATCCCGACCGCCAACATCGGCAGCGCCAAAACAACGGCGGCCAACAATGCCTCACGGACCAAATCAATTGCCTCGGAAGATTCAAACATATTGCGTTATCCCATTGTCCCGAAGCTGTTCATCAACATCTCAACCACCAATCGCCAACCATCCACCAACACAAACAACAACAGTTTGAATGGCAACGCGATCACGGCGGGAGGCAACATCAGCATCCCCATCGAGATCGTGACGCTGGCAACCACCAAGTCGACGATCAAAAAGGGCAGGTAAATTTGAAAGCCCATCAAGAACGATGTCTTCAGTTCGCTCAAGATGAACGCAGGCAAGAGGACACGCAGGGGCACGTCATCAAACGTGCTGGGCACGACCGCGTCGGGATCCATGTAGCCATAAAACAGCACCACGTCGTCTTCGTTGCGTGCTTCCCGGATTTGCCAGGACATGAATTCGCGAATTGGAATGGCGCCCTTTTCGAACGCCTCTTCCAATGTCATCTCCACTTCTGGATCGGTGTAGGGCTTGATTGCATCGTCGTAGACCCGCGTCCAGACGGGCGCCATCACGAACAACGTCATGAACAAAGCCACGCTCGTCATCACTTGGCTGGGGGGCAGGGACTGCAGGCCAATCGCTTGTCGTAACAATCCGAGCACGATGATGATCCGGACATAACACGTCGTCATCAACAAAATTGCGGGCGCCAGCGACAGCACCGTGAGCAGCAGCATGACTTGCAAACTGCCAGCCAAGCCCTCGGGACTGGTCCACTGATCCGGGCCTCCGGCAATGAAGTCGAGGGGAGTGCGGTCAGAGGGTTCGGAAGCTTCGAGGTTTTCTGGGCCACCAAAGAATTCGACCGGAGTTCGCTCCAGCACTTCGGGATCAGAAACGGTCGCTTTGCTGGGCAAAGGATCATTTGGACGAACAATGCTGGGTTCAGATTGCTGTGCCGAGAGGCTGGAGCCCCCCCCAAAGACGCAGGCAATCAGAAACGCCTTGGCCAACCACCACGGAATGGAGGCGATCCGGTTGCGTTCGTTCACTCGAAGACAATTCAGTCGGGCAAACACAGCCAAAGCCACGGGAAAATGGAGAGCACCCAGGTTCGCCGAGCCCCACGCTCGACCGTTCCGAGTCGCGACTTTAGAAGAAGTTGGCATTTCACCGAAAGTCAGATTCTGCCCCTGATCATCTCCCCTGAGCTCCCTTGGGTGAAAGTTCGTCTTCGTACTGTGAATTCAGGCCCGGATGCGTTTCTGAGATTGCCCATTCCCCACAAACCGACCAATCCCAAACAAAATGACCTCCGTTGACGGAAAAAAGAGCGTCCCCGTCGATTCGGCACCCCCAGAATCGAAACTTTTCGGACGCCAAAGGGTTGAAACGATGTAGGCTGGAAACCAATCCAATTCCACTGGTCGTGAATTGGACCTCGGCGTCCAACGCTCTCTTTTCTCGCTTCGTCTCGTCATTCAGACTTTGCCATGCTCACGAGCCCATTCTCCATCCGATTGCTGCTCATCCCTGCCCTCGCCGTGCTGATGTCATTGCCGACACTGGCCCAGCCCCCTGGAAGAGGAGGTGAAGGCGGAGGTGGCCGTGGTGGTCGCGGTGGCGGTGGCGAACGCGGTGGTGGTGGCGAACGCGGTGGCGGCGGCGAACGCGGTGGCGGCGGCGAACGAGGTGGTGGCGGCGAACGAGGCGGAGGCGGCGGCCGCGGCGGTCCTGGTGGTGGCTTTGATCCCTCCAGCATGTTGTCTCGTTTGGATCGCAATGGAAACGGCACCTTGGATCCCGACGAGCAAGAAGGTCCGGCTGGATTCCTGATTCAACGCCTGGCATCGACCGACTCCAGCATCAAAGTGGGTTCGCCCATTCCGCTGTCCAAATTCAGCAGCGCCTTTGAAAAAATGCGAAAAGAACGCGAGGGAGGTGGCGACTCACGCGGCAACGACGACCGCCGAGGCGGCAGCAGTGGTTCCACAGACGAAATGGAATTGGAGATGCTGGTTCCCGGATTTGGCTTGGAAGTGGATCCAGTCTTGGTGCCCGGTTTTGGCCCCGCTGCTGAAATCATGGCGACCCCCACCACCGAAGAAGACCGCAAAAGCGCTCGCGAAACCTTGGGACGCTACGATCGCAACAAAGACGGCCAGCTTGGAAAAGATGAGATTTCGAGCCGGTTCTGGGGCAACCCAATGGACTTTGACCGCAACGGCGACGGCAAGCTCTCGGAAATGGAACTGGCAACCCGGCAAGCCGTTCGGAGAGGCAATGAAGAAGCTTCTCGCGACAATCGTCGTGATGACCGCGGCAGCAACGACGATGACAGTCGTGTCCCGGTCGAAGTCGATTTCGGCGGACGCAAGTCGTACCGGGTTCAAGAGGCAGGGACGGCGGAGGGAATGCCGAGCTTCTTCGCTCAACGCGACCTCAATCGCGACGGCCAAGTGTCAATGAATGAGTACACGAGCGAATGGAACACCGATCGCATCAAGGAATTTTATCGCTGGGATCAAAACCAAGACGGCGTGATCACTCAATCCGAAGTTCGCCAAGGCGTGAACGACGGTGCCGTCGCTACGGACGCTCCGACCGGACGTTCCATGGCGGGATCAGCATCCCCCAGCAATGCGAGTTCCAGTGGCAGCAGCTCATCCAGTTCGCCCGCGGCAGACGGTCCGCCGCCGTCGGAAAAACAACTGAAATACGCCGGGACCATCATCGGACGCTACGACAAAAACAACGACGGGGCGCTCACGGCAACCGAATGGAAATCGATGTTGCTCAGCCCTGCCGGAGCAGACGCCAATGGCGACGGACGTGTCACGGTGCAAGAATACGCACAGCAAATGTCCAACCGTTCGAAACGCTGAGGCGGAACCGGTTGAGCGTCACCGGACGACAGTGGTTGGTCAAACCAAAATTTGGTTCAACTCGTCGTTGATGGCCCGAGCTGAACGCAGGTTCTGGAACACGCACCCGCACTCGCACCGATCATCTTCCGTGCGACGCAACCAGATCACGGTCACAGTCCCGCTCACGCCCGAAGGCGTGCTGATCAGCAATCGTTCCGACGGGTCCACGTGACCGAGCAAGGTGATTCGCATGCCAGATGCGGAACAATCTTCCAGCACAACATCGTGAACCTCAGGCTTGCCGTGCGCTCGACGGACCTGCACGGGCATTCCGACCTGCATGCGTTCCTCTTCCCGGCGAGTGATCAACCCACCATCCACCATTCGGTCAATCAGATCCGAATCAATCGGCCGTCGAAAACGGAATCCGAAGGTGTTGGATCCAACCGAGGTCTGCTGGTTCCAGCAGAGGCGTCCAGCAACTTCCAATTCGATTCCCAACGTCGGCGCTTGAATACGAAGCACCGCGATGGTGACATTGGAATCTTCTCCCAGCTTCGCGCGCACGGCGCATCCGCCTTGGCTGAGATCCGCTAGTTGGCATTCGTATTCTTTCACGATGTCGTCGCGAAGAATCACCACCACTGCCTGCAACTGATCACGATGCTTTGCATGGAAGCGATCGCTCGCTCGGTTTTGGCCGTTTACATCACGCGTCATGAGGATTTGGAGAGGGTTTGAGAATCTTGGGGGGCAGAACCATCTGGGAAACCCTACGTCATGAAACTCCCGGGGGGGGCAAAATTCGCAGTCGCCGTGAACTTGTAACGATTTTGCCGCTTGTCCCACCGCTGCAACTGTTGTGATTCGATCGGAAGGCAAAATCATCACAACCGGACCGAGGGACCGCCCGATGACAAGGGTGTCGAACATCATCCCGCTGTTGATCGAGTCTTATGTTGCGTCCCATCCGTCATCGGTTTGTCCCCGCGAATTGCCGTGCTCACGGTGCGCAGCGACGGCGTTCCCGGATGCTCGCGATGTTTGGGTTGGCACCGCTGACCTTGTTGGTTTCGCCCGTTTTGGCTCAGACCACTCGCACCAACCAGTTCGTGTTGGGGACAACCGCCTCCTCCTCAGCAGGCGTCGCCGCCACGCCGGAGATTGCCACCGCTCGATTGATGCTGCCCCAATCGGACTCGTCGCTGGTCAAACAACCCGCTTCGGAAATGTCGGCTGATTTCTGGATGCCACCTTCAGCTTCCCCACCAACGGAAACCGCCGGATTCGCTGCGCACGCCCCCGTTGGGCCGAACCAGAACAGCTTCGAAACCTTCCAACCCGCAGGGCCGGAAACGGCGAAAACGTCCCGGCAACACACGGGTCATTCTGAAACCCAACCGATGCTGGGCCAACCCACACTGGCACCAGACGCGCTGCGAATCGCGATGCGTCCTGACGACCGCTCGCAAGCAACAACCGCTTGGGCAGCAGGACCATCACCGGCTTCCCCGGCGGAAAATGCGAGACCGAAACGTCTGCCCGCCGCGGGACCCTCGTCCAGCCAGACCGCGCAAACCACTCCCTTGCCACAACCACACCAGGAGTCCGTCGGTCAGAATCCCGTCAACCAACGCTTCATGGATGCGATCGCAAAACGACGAACCGAGGAACGCGCCAACGCCCCCGTCACTCCACCGGCCGCCGCATCCGGGATGTACTTGGCGACTCAAACGGCAAAATCCAAACTTGACGAAGCTTGGATTCACTTCCAACAAGCCGAGTTGGAGTACAGTTCCGCGGCCTACGCGTCGGCGGAAACCTCGGCCTGGAAAACACTGCACCTGGCTGCCGAAGCCATCGACTTGCACGATCAGCACACACGCTCTCGTTCCGCAATTGAGTCGGGACAAAGCATCACACCAGCACCTTCTCGCACCGCGGTTCAGCGACTGCAATCGGGAAGCGATGCCCTGAACGAGGCTCAAGACTTCGTCGGTCCCTATGCGACCAGTGCCCCTGAGTCCATCGCTCGCTTGGCTCGTTCCCACCGCACCCCAGTCGTTCGCGAAGGCCTTCCTCGTCGCGGTCGAAAAGCAAACGCCGCTTCGCAACCCAACTCGCAGTCCGCCCCCCAAGACAACCTGGGTTGGTACACCGAGATGTTGGTCGAGAGCTCCGAGGGCGGAACGTCGTCGATTCCCAATGCAACCGAAGCCATTGACCGGTACCTCGACTTGGCTCGCATGGAACTCAGTGAAGTGGCAGGGAAAAGCCTGCTGGCCGCTCAAGCCATGGACCTACTCGCTGCCATTCGACTTGGTCGTGGCGAGGAATCGCAGTTGCCCGGTCCATCCGCGATCTGTTTGCGAAGAGCGGCTGTGCAGGGCCAGAGCAACAACCCGGACCTGGTCGCCAAACTGGGACTCCACTTGGCCGATGTCGGCTTGGTCGAGGAAGCCAGTTGGGCACTCCAGCATTCACTGACGCTGCGTTATGACCCTCAAGTGTTGAGCAAACTCAATCAACTGCAAGCCATGACACCTTCCGCCACCACGGTCATGAAAGGGGCTCCCGTCCAATCGCAGGTCCAAACACGACGCACGCCTGACGTTGTCACGATGACCCCAGAACAATTCGCTTCGGTCTCCCGAAGCGTCATCCCGGGTCAAGGCCGACAGATGCAAACCGCCATCGGATCCACCCCCGCCAGAAACGTTGCTGGAACCACGACGGTCGAAGCTCAACCGGCCAGCTACCGCTTGATGAACACTCCGCCAGCCACGGCAGCATTGGGACAAATCAATTCGAATCCCCAACCGAACTCGACTGGACCTTCCGATCCTCCCGAACCACCGACGCGAAACAGTTCCCGTTTCTTGCCTCAACTCAAAAAGTGGTGGTAAGACCATGAGCTTGATTCTCGCTCCGTCATTGTTCATCTCGACTCCGACCTTGTCGTCCGATCGTGCATCCTCGTTGCTCCGAAACAGCACCCGATGCATTGCTGCCGGAATGATGATCGCTTGGTCGTTGTTGCAACTGCCCGGCGTCCAAGCACAAGTGCGTTCGGGTGAGCTGCTGCCAGCCACCAACGCTCAACGCGTGCCGGTTCCGACGCTGACAACCGTCCCCCATGTTTCCACCTACGGGCCCTGCGGATCCTGTGGCACGCACTTGGTGCAAACAATGGAAGGTTACGGTTGCCCCAAGTGCATGCTGGGCGTCGACTGCGCCACCGCATGCGGCAGCGAGGCTCGTTGGCAAGACATGAAGCCGATGGACTTCGACAAGTATGGACCGGGTGGCTACACCGGCCCGGCTCGCATGCGTCATTTGGCGAAATACCATGTTCGCCCCGGTGATCAGCTGCAAATGGTGTACTTGGTCACACGCCGCCAAAATGCGGGTCAGTACCGGCTGATGCCCGGGGACCAAGTTTCCATCGAATCCATCGCGGACGAAGACCTGGACCGAGGAACGCTCGATAGCGGACTGCTGATTCAACCCGACGGAACCATCACGGTGCGTCTGCTCGGACAAGTCCAAGCGGCCGGATTGACCGTGCCGGGACTGCGTGAATTGCTGGAACGCGAATACAAGGCGTTCTACGATGATCCCGCCATTGATGTCACGCCGGTTCGCACCAACACCTTGGCCGAGGACATCCGAGCCGCAGTTGGTGGACTGGGCGGCTTCACCGCGCAAGCGATCACGACAACCGTCATGCCGGATGGGCATGTGCGACTGCCGGGAATCGGTCAAGTCAGCGTGCAAGGCTTCACGTTGGAACAACTCAAACGAGAAGTCAACCTTCGCTACGCAGAAGTCGTGGTGGGGTTGGAAGTCGAACCCATTCTCACTCAGCAAGCACCCCACTTTGTGTATGTGCTCGGACAAGTCGGCCAACCTGGGCGATTGGAAATCACCACCCCCACCACCGTGCTCGGCGCAATCGCCTCCTCCGGCGGGCACCTGCCAGAAGGCAACCTCCGACAAGTCATCGTGTTCCGCCGGGCTGAAGATTGGCGAATGATCAGCACGATGCTGGACCTCAACGGAGCCATCCGCGGGAAACGTCCCACGCCTGCCGATGAAATTTGGGTCCGCGATGGCGACGTGATCGTGATCCCCGATCGCCCGATCACCGTCTTCGGTGACTTTGTGCGTCAAGTCTTCACCGAAGGCGTCTACGGCATCGTCCCATTCGGCGGATTCTCCATCACCCAAGACGTCGGGAATTAGTCGCTTCTAGCTTCTAGCTTCTAGCTTCTAGCTTCTAGCTTCTAGCTCGTACTCGCCACTCGCCACTCGCCACTCGCCTACTCGCCTACTCGCCTACTCGCCTACTCAGGTGGCGTGTCGATCAGTGGGTCGAATCGGTTCCAGCATCGCACCAAGACCCAACCGGCCAACGCGGCGACGCTCCAGACGGCGAACAGGGTCCCTGCAAACGCAGCGGGCCCCACCCAAAACGATGGCAACAGGCGTTCGCACATCATCACGTAGCTGATCAGCCCGATCGGAGCGATGGCCAGCATCACCCCTTTCCATAGGAACGTGATCTTGGCCCGGATCACCATCGCGATGCCTTGAGCATGCACGTGATGCGGGAACGCCAAGAACAAGGCGTTCTCAACGGCAAAGGTCACGACCGCGAGCGACGGCAGTGCCATGAACAACCAAATCGTTTGCCATTTGGGTGGCGCCGCGATCCAAGCCCCCAGTGCCAGCGTGCTCCATTGGAACAACACCGTGATCGCGACCGGCACGCTGAGCATGCCCACGCACATCGCGACATTTCCCAGCGGCAAAGATCGCACCAAGAACATTCGTTTCAGATCACGTCGAAAGTCAATCTGCAGCGCCGGCGGAGCCAGCAACAACGAACTGAGCGCTATCCCGCCAATCACAAACACCCACTGCTTGGTCGTTTGGTCCGTCAACAAGGGCGAGAGAGAAAGCGCCATTGGGATCGCAAAACTGACAATCACGTTGGGCAAGTAGCGGCGAACGCATTGCAATTGTCGAACGACCAATCCCGACATCCCACGAGCGCGTTCCGGCAACCATTTGGCCAATGCGTCCCCAAATCGTTGAGTCCATGTGACTCGCAGCGACCGCGAGACGTCATCCAACGCCCCCGTTTTTCCTTGGATCACGTTGCTTTCCATCCATCGCAATCGTTGCCGTTCGGTTTCAGTCCGGCGACGGGTTGACCAAGCATCCACGCGAACCAGTGTCTCCGCCAGCGCCAAAATGACTGCGACCGCGAGCATTGTCATCAACGTCAACGAGACCGACGGCGCCAGCGATCCGAACATCGACCAAGGTTCGGCAGATGCCACCGAGGCGGCCGGCAACAGAGCAAACGCCATGATCTGAATCCAGGCTGATCCCGCGTAGTGCCCCACTTCGGACATCGCCGACAACACATAAATCACAGGGTCGCTGCCCGGCGGTGTGGATTGCCAAATTTGCACCCCGAGCTGGAACACCATCGCCAACCCAACCACCAAACTGATCGCGCAACCCAGTCGCCGTTCGCTGGGACGCAGCGCATCGATGCCATGGGTGATCACCCGCCGAATCATTTCCAATGCGATCAGCGCCAAACAAACTCCCGCCAACAACAGCGGCAGAAATTCCGCGTCTCTCCAAAGCACCACGCCAAGCAAAGCCGTCTTGGCAAGCGCCGACGGAATCGCTGACATCGCTTCTCGCAGCACCATCGTGCGGCGAGAGACCGGGCCACCGCCCAACCACAATCGATCCGCGGCCGTCCAGGTTTCCGCATCGGGTTCCAGCGATGGCTTGGCCCACAAGTGTTTGACGGTGTGATACATCGCGTACAACACCATCCCACCAGACAACCACAATCGCAGTTGTTCCGGGTCGTTGGCTTCGCGACGCGACAGCAGCGTCAGTCCGGCCAACAGATACAAGGACACGAACGCGATGGAAAGCAAGGATGCAATCGCTTGGCGAGGCGAAAACATCCGCTTCCAAAATCGCTTCACTCGAAAACGGACCTGTGCCCGCGACAAGTATCGCAATCCATCGAGGGAATGGTCTGGCAACAGCCAGTCCCCCAGACCGTTCGCCTGGCCAACGCGTTCGGAAGTGAATCCGGATGCACTCATGACACGTTGGTCACGGACGATGGAGGTACTGTGCTCGTGGGCACGGGACGGATCGGTGCTCCAACGGATTTCGGTTCAAGGTTCGGCATCTGAAAACTTGGAGGCGCTGCCATCACCTGGGTGTCGTCCGCATGGTTCGCCTCGGCCTTGGCAGCCGGCTTCATCGCTGCGAAAAACGCTTCTTCCAATGAGTTCGTTTCCGGAAACTCGTTTCGCAATCCGGCTGTAGTCCCGTGATATCGGACCAGACCATTTTGAAGCAGCCATACTTGGTCGCAGACATCACCGATCATTGCCAACAAATGGCTGCTGACAATCACCGTGCGGCCACTGCGGACAAACTCTCGCACCGATTCCAACAGCACGCGAATGCCGGGCGGGTCGAGCCCCGTCAAAGGTTCGTCCAACAACAGAACTTGAGGTTGGATCAGGTAGGCGCACGCGACCGCCAATTTTTGCCGCATGCCTCGCGACAAAGAAGTCACCATCGCGTCGTATTTGCTGAGCAATTCAAATCGCTCCAGCAGATCAATGGCGGTGCGTCGGTGATCTTCGATTTGGTACAACCGGGCGATGAAGTCCAGATGCTCACCCACTGTCAGGTCGTCAAACAATGGCGGATCGTCCGGCACGTACGCAATTGTTCTCTTGTGACGCACGGGGTCAGAATCGGGTGAAAATCCGTTGATTCGGATCTCGCCGGCAGTGGCCGGCAACAGCCCCGCCATGCACCGCAAGGTCGTCGTTTTGCCCGCACCATTGGGGCCGACCAATCCGCAGACAACCCCAGCCGGGATCGACACCGTCACGTCCTTGACGGCAATCGTATCGTCATAAAGCTTTTGTAAATGTATCAGCTCGATCATCGGCCGGTGCCAGGTCAGGGAAGAATGCCTCTGAGTGACGCTACCCCACGCAGGGCGTCCCCGTGGTGAACCTTCGTCCTGGAACCTGCCTCGTTTCCCTCCTCCGGACCGACTGTGCGTGTTGGCGCGATTACGAATGTGTTTGCCGTCCTCGCGGTGCTCCGGTACAGCGTCGCTCGTCCAAGCTCGATCGCCCCGCATGACCTACTCTGAAACGTCCACTCCTGTTGTTTTTGAATGTCTTTGAATTCCTCCCGACCGATCTCCTCGCCGTATGCTTCCGTCGTCGTCGACGCGGGTCAGCCATCGCCGACGGCTGGACGTTCCGCCTGGGAACCGCTGCGTCAACCAATGTTCCGAATGTTCTGGATCGCCTCCCTGGCATCCAATTTGGGAACCTGGATCCACGAGGTCGGTGCCGGGTGGTTGATGACGACCCTGGACGCGACCCCCGAGATGGTCGCCGCCGTTCGAACCTCGATGGCGTTGCCGATTGTGTTCCTGGCGATCCCCGCCGGTGTGGTCGCGGATCGAATTGACAAACGTCACCTGCTGATCGGAACCCAATCGATCCTGCTGTTCATCACCGCGATGCTGGCGGTCAGCACCGCCACCGGTGTCATCACCGCTTGGGGCTTGCTTGCGATGACCTTCGTGATTGGATTGGGAATGGTGTTGCACGTTCCGACCTGGCAATCCGCCATCCCGGAATTGGTCCCGCGTTGGCAGATCAGCCGGGCCGTGGGATTGGGCAGCATCAGTTTCAATCTCGCTCGCGCGGTCGGCCCCGCAATCGGAGGCGTTCTGATCGCCGTGCTTGGAATCTGGAGCACGTTCGCGATCAACGCCATCTCATTTGCAGGTGTGCTGACGGTGTTGATCCGCTGGAAACGGCACACGACCGAGACCAGTCGTGGTCGATCGTTCCTGTCTTCCATGCGACAAGGCATTCGTTATGTCATTTTGAAACGAACGATGCGGCATGTGATGTTGGGCGTGGTTCTGTTTGTGTTGCCCGGCAGTGCCCTGTGGTCGTTGATGCCGCTGTACGCCAAGACCGCGTTGGGCTGGGGGGCCCAAGGGTTTGGAATCTTGGTCGCGATGGTTGGAATCGGAGCCGTCGTCGGAGCCTCCATGTTGCCGCGTGTTCGCTCGCACATGGGGTCTGATCGCACGATTGCCGCTGCGATGACGCTGTATGCGATTGGCATGCTGACATTGAGCGCCGAACCCGCGTGGCCGATCCTGCTGTTGGCCACGCTCATGATGGGATGCGGTTGGATGGCGACCCTCACCACTCTGAACGCCACCGCCCAAATCACCTTGCCGAGTCGCCTGCGAGCCCGCGGCATGGGCTGCTACCTCACGATGATGGCTGGCTCGATGTCGCTCGGATCGTTCATTTGGGGACAAACCGCCGGGGCCATCGGCATGCCAGGCGCGATGCTGGCTTCCGGAATCACCATGATCGTGACCGCCATGATCAGCCTGCTGTTTCCCCTCGCCGCATCGCTGGACGACGCCTGAGCGCCGTTGGCATTGAGCACCACGCAACGTAGGCCAGGTCTTACCTGGCCTGACGAATCGGTGTGCATTGGGGAGGGATGGGAAAGTTTTGTCATAGCTTTGGTCGTGTCTCTGAAGGCGTGAAACAGACGCCCTTGGGGCCGTGACACTCTCCACAGGTGATCGCAGCGTTGGGCTGGAAACAGGTGGGATGGTGGGGATTGCGACGGCGCGCCTTCTTTCCCGGAGGGAATGCAGAGGGTAGCCGGCGGTCGAGCGAAGCGAACACCGCCGGGAAGCCCCCCGATCACGAGGTTGACCCTGAAGGGGTCGAAGATTTTTACGGCCGAGTTTTCTACGACACCCTTCGGGGCCGACGCCGCAATCTTTTGTCGCTGTCCGGTGGTTTTCGCTCTGCTCGACCACCGGCTACCGTCTGTGACCACTTCGTGGCCTCACTCGCGAACGCGAGACCCTGTGAAACCCGAGCAAAATGCGACCACCTGGATTGGACCGCTTACCAGCGATTCGTCAGGCCAGGTACAACCTGGCCTACATCATGCCTCCAACCGATCCGCTCGCGGTTTAGCTCATCGCAAGATCGATACAACGCGAATCACTCCGGCGGTTGCGGGTAGGTCTTCTTTGCCCAAGCCGCAGCGCCGAGCACGCCGGCGTCGTCCCCCAGCTTGGCAGGTTTGACCTCAAAGCGATCTTTGTAGACCGGCATCACGCATTCGCGAGCGGTCTTGCGGACGGTGCTGACGATCAAGTCCTCCATCGCTTCGACCAAACCACCGCCCAAGATGATGGTGTCAGGGCAAAGCAGATTGACGACGTTGGCGACCCCATAGCCAATCGTGACGCTGGCAGATTCCACCAACGCTTTGATGGCTTTGTCACCATTCTTGATCGAGTCCGCCAGGGCTCCGCTACGGATATCGGCCAAGTCCGTCCCGGCGTCCTTGAGCAAGGCGGGGGCTTCCCCTCGATACGCGGTCTTGGCCGCTTCCGAGGCGATTGTCAATCGACTGGCTTCCGCTTCCAACGTCCCTGTCATGCTGCTGCCGCTCAAACGCGTGCCGCTGCTGACCCGTGTGTGCCCGATCTCCATGCAGGAGATTCCGGCACCATGCAGAATCTGGCCCTCGTAGACGCAGCCGCCGCCGATGCCCGTTCCTGGGAACACGCCGACCGCACAGCGACTGCCCTTCGCCGCACCGAACAGAAACTCACCGTACACGCCCGCGTCAACATCATTGAGCACCGTCGCGGGACAATCAAATTCCTTCTCCAGGAAAGATTGAATATCGACGTCGTCCCAACCCAAGTTGGGCGTCATCAAAATGCGTCCCTTCTTCAAATCAATCGGCCCGGGACAACCAATCCCAATGCCAGCGATCCGGTCAACATCCAGATCATTCTCATCAAGCAATCGTTGAATCGTCGAACCAATCCGAGCGATGCCACTGTCGGAACCTTCCCGACCGCGAGTCTTGCGGCGGCGGCGTCCGAGTTCTTTGAATTCGTGGTCGTAAGCAACAGCCAGCATTTTGGTGCCGCCGAGATCAAAACCGATCCAGATGTCTTTCAAGGGAGATTCCATGGGTTGATTGTAAACGGCGACAGACACACGAACGGTTTCGATCCTCGGACGACGCGTAAAGCTGTTGTCCGACGATCCAATCCCATCCGCCTGCGTTACTTTTTCGCTTTCAATTTCAAAATGTCGTTGGCAACGGCTTCCAGTTGCGTTTGCAAACCAGCCAACGACTCTCGTTCCTTTTGCACAATATCGGCAGGAGCCCGGCTGACAAAGCTTTCGTTCGAAAGTTTATTTTGCTTGCCCGTGATTTGCCCCGTTAGTTGCCCCTGAAGCTTTTCCAGACGCGCCAACTCCGCTTCCACGTCGATGAATTTCTCCAGGTCCACGTGAACATCCACGTCCACATCGGGCAACGCCAAGTGAGCGTCGGTCTCGAAAGCCGTCGTGTCGGGACCGATGGATTGCACCTCCGCCCCCGCCAACGCTTCGAAGTACGCCGTCATCGGTTGCAGCAGTTCTTTCGAGGACTCACTGCAACGAATCGCGGCGGGAACCGTCTCTTTCGGAGCAATGTTTTGGCTCGCTCGGATCTGACGAATGGCAGCCACAATCTGCTGGAACTCGCTGAACTGACGTTCGATCTGTGAATCGTGATGCGACTCTTCGGCCACCGGGAAACTCGCCGTCATCACAAACGGGCCGACTTCCACTGGTGCAGGAACACCGCGTTTGGGTGCGATCTGGCCCAGATGGCTCCACACCGATTCGGTCACGAACGGCATGATCGGGTGCAACAATCGCAGCAACTGATCCAAACCATGTGCGATCACGTTCTGTGCGATCTGACGCTGTGAATCATCCGACAACCGAGGCTTGGCGATCTCCACATAGAAACTGCAGAACTCGTCCCAAGCGAAGTCGTACAACACGCGAGCAGCTTCCCCGAATTGGTAACGCTCGATCGCGTCGCCAACGGTTTGCGTCACCGTCGACAAACGCGACAGCAACCAACGGTCTTCGATTGGAAGCGAGGCCACATCGAGGGACGTCGGCTCGAAACCATCCAGGTTCATCATCACGAATCGCGACGCGTTCCATAGTTTGTTCACGAAGTTGCGAGCCGTCTCAAATCGCTCGCTCACCACCGCGGCTTTCGGCAACGCCTTGTCCGCCTCGGTTTCTGCCCACTGAGTCGAGAAACGTTTGCCGCACGCGGGGCAATCCATCGACGGCAGGGCTCGGTTCTTCTTCGTTTGATCAATCAGCTTTTCGCACGACGGGCACTCGTACTGCACGGGCATCCGTACGTCTTGCGTTTCGGTCGCCAAACGAGCCAAACCGAAACGCAACGCGTCGGGACCAAACTTGTCGATCACATCGATCGGGTCCACGCCGTTGCCTTTGGATTTGCTCATCGTCTCACCAAGACCATCCAGAATCTTGGGGTGAATGAACACTTCGCTGAACGGAACCTCGCCCACGTTGTTCAGCCCCATCAACACCATTCGCGCCACCCACAACGTCAGGATGTCTCGCGACGTGATCAGCGTGGACGTGGGATAGAACTTGGCGAGCTCCGGTGTTTGCGCGGGCCACCCCAGTGTGCTGTGCGGCCACAGAGCAGAACTGAACCAGGTGTCCAGCACATCGGGATCTTGTTGCAAACCAAGCGATTCCACATCGGCTTCCACCGTTTCGTCTTCACTGCGGATGCAAACGAAGACCGCTTTGGTCGGTTCGCCCGAGGCATCGACTCCGTCTGAATCGATCCGCTGTGCGATTTGGTCGGGATGCCGCTCGCCCAACTTCTCCAGGTCGCTGGACAGTTCGTTGGCCTCGGTTTGCGACAGACCGCCTTTGGACCAGATCGGAATTCGGTGTCCCCACCACAATTGACGACTGACAGGCCAATCGCGTTTTTCGCTGAGCCAATCCAGGTATCCCTTGCGGTAACGTGCGGGGAAAATCTGAACGCGTTCATCGCTGACCGCGTCCATCGCGGACTGAGCCAGTTCGTCCATCGCCACAAACCACTGATCGGCCAGGTAAGGCTCAATCGGAGTCTTGCTGCGATCGCTGTGTGGCAATTCGATGTCGCGATCCTCGATGTCGCCCATCAACCCCAGTTCCTCCAGCGCAGCCACCACGGCCTTGCGAGCCTTCGGAATCGTCAGGCCAGCGAACTGGCCGCCTTCGCCATTGAGCGTGCCATCCGAATTCAGGATGTTGATCATCGGCAGGTCCTGCCGGATCCCCACTTCGTAATCGTTTGGGTCGTGTGCGGGCGTGATCTTCACGCAGCCGCTGCCCATCTCGGGCTTGGCCCACTCATCCGCCACCAAATCAATTTCGCGATCGACCAGCGGCAACATCAACTTGCGACCATCCGCCGCCATGTCGCGAAGCTGAATCAGTTCTGGCAAACGATTCTCGCGACGTTGCTGCAACGCCTCAAGTTGCTTGTTCAGTTCCGCCGTTTCCTTTTCATTGGCACTTCCCAACTTTTCACGCAGGTCAGCTTCGATCGCATCCAGGGCAGCCGCGGGATCGGGGTGCACCGCCACTGCGGTGTCGCCCAACATCGTTTCGGGTCGCGTCGTCGCGATCGTCACGAACTCAGGTTCCCCCGGCTTCGGATCGATCACTGGGTAACGGAAGTGATAGAAGTGACCTTTCTTGGTCTCGTTGAAAACCTCGTCATCACTGACTGCGGTCTGCAAAAACGTGTCCCAGTTCACCAAACGCTTGCCACGATAAATGCGACGTTTGCCGAACAAATCAAAGAAGGTGGCTCGCACGGCAGCCGCACAAACGGGATCGAGCGTGAATCGCAATCGTTCCCAGTCACAACTCGTGCCCATCCGCTTGAGTTGGCCCAAGATGCGTTCTTCGTATTGGTCTTTCCATTGCCAAATCCGCTCGACCAACGCTTCCCGGCCAAGGTCATGCCGCGTCTTGTTCTCTTGCTCTTTCAGACGTCGTTCCACCACCGCTTGCGTTGCGATCCCGGCGTGGTCGGTTCCTGGCATCCACAGCGTTTCAAAACCCTGCATACGTTTGCGGCGAACCACGATGTCTTGCAACGTGTTGTTCAGCCCATGCCCCAGGTGCAACGCACCGGTCACGTTGGGCGGCGGAATCACCACCGAAAACGGCGGCTTGCTGGATTCTGGGTCAGCGTGCGAACACTTGGCATCGGCCCACGCCTGAGCGATCTTGTCGGCTTCTTCAGCGTGTTCGAATCGAGTTGGAATTTCGGACATGAAAACAAAACGTCAACAGAGGTGGTTTGGATGGGCGGCGAACATCCTGGTTGCGCCGCGAAAATCATGACTCAGCGTTTGCTGGACTGGTTCGGACGATCAAGCTTCGCTGCGGTGCAATTTGTACTCAACGCTATCGACCAAGGCTTGCCAACTGGCTTCGATGATGTTGTCACTGACACCAATCGTTCCCCAAGTCTCTTTGCCATCGGTGCTCTCGATATTGACTCGGATCGATGCCGCCGTGCCGCTGCCGGAATCGACCACGCGAACTTTGTAGTCGATCAGCGAAATTTCACTGAGCACCGGATACGCTCCCGCCAAGGCTTTCCGCAATCCCGCATCGAGTGCGTTGACCGGTCCATGACCTTCTGCGGCATCAAACCACAGCGTGTCACCGACCTGCAACTTGATGATCGCTTCGGCAAAGGCCACTTGGCTCTTCACATCGCGATCACCGGCAACAACTCGGAATTTGATCGTTTCAAAGTGAGGACGGAATGTCCCGGCCACCCGGCGAACCAACAGATCAAACGACGCGGTCGCGGACTCAAATTGGTAGCCACGATTTTCCAATCGCACGACCTCGGCCAAGATCTTGTTTTGAAGTTCTTTGTCGTCGCCCAGATTGTACTTTCCGGCGATCGCTTCGATGTTGCTGCGTCCGGACAACTCGCTCACGAGAATCCGACGCTCGTTGCCGACCAACGCGGGATCAATGTGTTCGTAAGTGCTGGCGGCCTTGTTGATGGCATGCACGTGCATGCCGCCTTTGTGAGCGAAGGCGCTTTGACCGACAAACGGTTGATTGTTGCGCCACTGCAAATTCGCAGTCTCGTAGACAAATCGTGACAGTTCCGTCAGTTGTTTCAGCGGTCTGCCACCCAGGACGGTTGTGTTCTCTTTCTTGAGTGCCAAGTTCGCAATCACAGCGATCAAGTCGACGTTGCCACAACGCTCTCCGATGCCATTGATCGTGCCTTGCACCTGAGTCGCACCGACATCGACGGCGGCCAATGAGTTCGCCACCGCGAGCTCACAATCGTTGTGACAGTGAATCCCAATCTCAACGTCGTAAGCCGACATCGCTTCTTTCGCGATTCGGGTCACCTCCGCCACTCGTTCCGGCAGCGTGCCACCGTTGGTGTCACACAACGCCAACCACTTGGCCCCCGACGCGGCCGCAGCCTGCAGCGTTTTGATCGCGTACTCCGGATTGGCGTTGTACCCATCAAAGAAGTGTTCGGCGTCGTAGATCAGTTCACTGTGTCCGGCCAAAAACTCCGCCGACTCACCGATCATCGCCAGGTTTTCATCCAGCGATGCACGCAGCACCTCGGTGACATGAAAATCCCATGTTTTGCCAACCAACGTGCAACACGGCGTCTTCGCAGCGACCAAGGCCTGCATGCCCGGATCGTCTTCGGCTTTCATCGATCGCCGGCGCGTCATTCCAAAGGCACAGACCTTGGATTTTCCCAGATCATGTTTGCGGATTTGTTCAAAGAACGCGACGTCTTTTTCGTTGCTCAGCGGGTAACCGCCTTCGATGAATTCAATGCCAATTTCAGCCAACCGAACCGCAATGTTCAGTTTGTCTTGCAGTGAAAAACTCACGCCTTCGCCCTGCGAGCCGTCTCGCAAGGTGGTGTCGTAGATCAAGACCGGTTGGGCCGACGAAGTGGCACTCATGTAGCTGATTCAGGTGGGGGATGAAATCAAAGAACAGGGAAATCGGTGAGACGATCGCAGCTTGGGAAGGCATCGCAGGTTGCGATCCTGATCAACGCGTCTCCGTCGAATTTTCAATCACGCGAGGCGATTGGTACGGGTTCGCTGACGTTGCCGCGGAGGATGAAAGGGGGTCCTCATCCGATGCCGCAGAAATCGATGCGTCCGGAACGGCCGTCGTTTCGTGGTCGTCCGTCGACAAATTTGTTTCTGGTGGCGGTTGCTCCAGATTCACGCTTTGGCTCTTTCGTTCGCGCCGTTTGCGAACCCAAATCATCGCCATCAACGCGAACACCAAGCACACAACCGTCATTGCAACGACCAACCGAAATGACAGCGGGTTGATGTCTTCCCCCGCCGCCCGCTCAACCATCAAAACCACAAATCGAATCGCACCACAACCAAAACCAAGCATCCCCAGCGTCAACGCGACCACCGTTGCACTCATGCGTCGATGCGGGTTCAGCCCCACCACGCCCAAGAACAACAGCGGGATGCCAAACATCATCGGGACGAACTGCGTGTAGCTTTTTTCCGTCGTCACGCTGAGTGCGGCCACCGTCAGTCCACACAGGACCAGCCCGAAGAAAATTCCGATTCTGGCCATGGTTGTTTCAGGTGCCCGCCGCGATTGGACATACGTGTTCCGCCAAAGAAACCAAAGGACGGTTTCCAGAGCCCTGTTGTATCGTTTTGAAGCCAATTTCTGTAGGGCCAGTGTTTTCATCCCGCGGACGGGGCAAAAACATTTCCTCCAGAAGTCGTAAACGCCGGGTTTTAGGGGTCAATCGCCCTGGAAAAGCTCGCGATCTCGAAAAAACACCGCCGTCGCCCACCAAATCAAGGGCTGACATGCCATCAACCCGGCCCCGACCGCAATCGCAATCACCTGCCGATCCATGTCCGTCATCACCGCTGCGGTCCCCCCCGCGATTCCCGCCACGATCAGCGAGGGGATCAGCGCGATCCCCAACACAAACATGTACAGCATTGCTCGCCCTCCCTGCAGCACGTCCGGTGTGCCGCTGGGCATCGCTCTCAACACCGTCGCAGCGGTCACCAAATTGATCGCCGAAGCGTATGCCAGATCCAATGCAAACCCAGCCGCCAACACCGCAAGGTTCTCGCCCAATCCGCGCGTTGTGACAAATGCCGCCACGACGACAAAAGCGAATCGAATCGCAAACAAGATCACCAATTGACCCGCCAGCATCCCAATCACAATCGCGATCGGACGACATGGCAACATTCGAAACCAGGTCAACGTCTTGGGCGTCATCGCCATGCCAATCGGCTGACTCAACGTCAACAGGAACCCCAGGTACGTCGAAGCCATCATCGCAATCGGCATCGACCATTCTCGAAAATGGGCGTGAATGATCTCCGGGCGAAAAAAGGGCAGGATCACCAACACCAATCCGGTAACCAAACCAAGGCAAACCAAACCGAACAACAACTTCCCGTTGCGACGCACCGCGAAGGTGACTTGATGCCAAGCCACCGGCCCAATGCCTCCCCACCAAGGGAACTCAGCCAACTTCCATGTCGATCGATGTTCTGTCTTCTTAATCCGACCGAACTGACCCGACCGAATCCGCTGGATCCGCACCTGTTTTCGCGAGACGCCTTCCACGGCAAGCTCCGCAAACCCGACGTTGACCGTGTAACAGGCCCCAAACCCAACCATCAAGGTTGCCAAACACGCGCCCGTCCACCCCAGCATCGCGATGCCAAGGGGTGCACGGAGCAACTTCCCAAACGCCATGAAGGGCAGCGTCATCACGCTTCCCAACGTCGATGACTGACACCCCAGCAACCATGCTTGCCAAGAGAAACCGGCGTCGCTCATCCCCAGCGGCAGCGACGTGATCAACAACAACGCCACCGCCCCCAACAACGCCGACGCAAACAGCGCCCGAACCGCTGAGTTCAACACCGGCTTGCTGATCGCGTGCAACGTGGTCAACGCGGTCACCGTCATCCCGCCCGTGTAAATCGCCAGCACAGCCGACGGGTAACTCCCCGCACCAGGCAAAGCGAACACGGCCATCAAGCAACTGCTGACCACCCAGGTCATCGCCAACGTCATCAACCGATACGAGAGAATTTGGTGATCGGTGAACGGCCCCGCCAACACGAACTGCAACTCCGGCGGACGTAGCTCCGTGATCTGCTGCCCGATGTCAAAGTAAACCGCCATCGCCACAATCACCAACATCATCAACGGCACCGTCGATGTCACGGTCGAATACATCTTGATGTCATCCAACGACCCTGTCTGACTCGCGACGATCATGGGCATCAATCCCATGCCGACCGTCCCCACAACCATCAGGGCAACAAAGATTCCCGACGGGGTCTTCAGATGCCGAGCCAATTGACGCAAAGCGGACTTCAACAGCACCCCGGTCAATCGAGTCAACGCGGGATCGATGATCGAACGCCGTTCGCTCATCCAGCCGAATCCTCTTCCGAAGTCAACCGAAAGAACACTTCTTCAAGCGAATGAGAATCCCCACCAAATTCCTGGCGTGCCTGCTCGAGCGGACCATGAAACAACACTTCGCCACGTCGCATCAGCACCAGGTGATCGCAGATGTCATCGACCAATGACAACAGGTGAGAACTGACCAACACCGTTGCACCACGATCAGCTTGCTCGCGAACCGTTTCTTTGAACCGGCGAATGCTGGGAGGATCGAGCCCCGTCATGGGTTCATCCAGCAACAACACATTGGGCTGGCGAAGGTATGCACACACGATCGCCACCTTTTGCCGCATCCCGCGAGACAAACCTGACGCCACCGTCTCGCGTTTTTCGGTCAATTCAAATCGCTGGCAGAGTTGTTCGGCCAGCGGTTCCCAGTCCGTCAATCGGTACGCTGAGGCCACAAAACGCAAGTGATCGTCCACCGTCAACGAATCAAACAAAGGTGGGTCGTCCGGCACGTAAGCCGTCCGCCGCTTGACCGCCAAGGGATCGTCACTCAGCGACGCCCCAGCCACGTTCAGGTCGCCCGCGGTCGGTGAAAGAATGCCGCACAACGTTCGAATCGTGGTTGTCTTGCCAGCCCCATTGGGCCCGACCAAGGCCGCGACTCGGCCCGCGGGAACATCGAATGAAATCGAGTTCACCGCCGTGAAGTCGTCGTAGCACTTCGTGAACTGGCGAACTTCGATCATACCGGCGTCGACTCGGCAACCAGGTTTTGATCGACCTCGTTGCTGACGATGACGCCGTAATTGATTGCTCCCAACCAGCCACTCATGATGATTCCGACACTGCCCGCGTGGTACATCCCTTTGATCTGCTGCGGCAACGCCCGACTGACGCCCAGTCCTTCAAACTTGGTCCCAAAGCTGGCGCCCATTTCGTGTTGCGTGTAATGATGGAACGTCTTCGGCGTGGCCGCTTCCGCACGATCGATCTTGTTCCGCACCCCGGGGATGTACTTCTCAAGCGCATCGATCGTCGTCTCGACCAAATCCGCCTTGCTGGCTTCGTAGTCCGCTTCGCTCAAATCAGCCCAGTCCGACCAATTCGCATTGGTGCTGCTGACGATCGCGAAACGTTCTTTCGCTTTGTGCGGTCGAGTTCGCGGGTAATAGAAACTGAATGTTCGCGATGTGATGTCACGACTGAGCAGCAGATCGGTTCGAAACTCCTTCGCCGTGCTGGTGAAAAACAAATCGCCGCTGGACTCATCAATCTCTTCCCCTGGCTTCAAAGCCATGTAGACCTGCGTGCTGCTGTTGTTCAGTCGCACCGCCTGGGCTTCTTCCACAAAGTTTTTGTCCAGCTTTTCAGGGCCCAACATCTTCAAGATCGTGGTCCGCAAATTCGCGTTGCTGACCACCGCCCGGCACTTGATCGAACGACCGTTCACTTTGACTCCCGAGACACGCGTGCCCTTGATCGGTGAGTCGGCGACTTCGATTTCTTCGACCGGACAATTGATGCGAATGTCGACCCCGTTGGACACCAGCTCCTTCTTCATCCGAGCGACCAAGTCGTCGGTGCCCCCTTCGTAGATGAAGACACCTTTGCTCATGAAGTTGCTGAACACGATCCCATACGTGATCGCGGGATCTTCCAACGTCGAACCGTTGGCGTACGTGATCGGCTCCATCAACAATCGGACCACATCGTCCCGTCCAGGAAAGAAACGATCGAACAACTGACGTGTCGTCGTCGCTTGATCGTCGTAGAAATTCATCCCTCGGGCGGTGTCGAAGAACTCATTGACGGTCCCATGCTCGATCCCGAACTTGGTCGTCAACAACTTGGTGAAGTCCTCGCGATTGAACGTCGTTGTCAACGAGAACTGAGGGTTGTCGAACCGGATGTTCTTCAATTGAACGATTCGGTCGGCAATGTCGCGGCTCCAGTATCGCCGGCACGATTTGATCATCCCGTGCGGGAACCCGTGCAGGGAAACGTCAAAGGTGTGCCCACCAGGACGCAGGAACCAAGTCGCCAAACCCCCGAGTTTGTAGTGCTGTTCCAGCAACAACACCCGGTGCCCGGCCCGGCCGAGAATGTTGGCCGAAGTCATCCCCGCCAATCCGCTGCCGATCACGACCACATCGTACTCGTCGGCGGCTCCCTTCAAAAAATCCTTTGCCATGGCTGGGGTCTTTGGTCTCGCGAAAAGCTTTGTGAACTGATTTGTAAATTGAATGGACGACGGGGTCCCCACGACCGCTTGCTCAGCGTGCCACGGGCTGCAATTCGGCGTACACACCGATTTGGTCAGTGTTGACGGGTTTGTCGCCGGACAACAACAGCGATTCCGTGCCCACCAACCACCGGTCGTCCAGTATCCGCAAGGACTGGCCAATCGGCAACGTCAGCATCGAACCCGCCACCCCCGTGGAAATCACGTCGTGAGAAGCACGAAAGATCGCCGTGTGAGCCTCCGGCAACGTCGTGCCCATCCGCCGCACCCCGCCGGAATCTCGCACCAGTGTAGAGATTTTCCAACGTTCGTCGCGGGGATCTTCCGCAATCCGGACCGTGATCACCGATTCACCAGGCCGAACCGCGATCATCGAGTACCAATCGGGCTGCGTTTTCCCCTTCGGCAACCACGTGCTGTAGGCCAACCGGTAGTCCCAATCGGAACCTTCCGGCACACGAACCCGAAAAACGTAGTTCAGCGGCTGCTCAGACGGACTCCGAATCGCCGCGACCAAATCATCCTCGGTGGGTGACAAATACCCCGATTCCGCTCGCAGTGCCGCCAAAGCCGATTCCGCTTTCCGCAATCGCAGAATCGACACCACATTGCCCAGCACCAACGCAATCATCGTGATCGCGACCAACAACTGCCAAAGAGAAAATCGCCCGCGGCGGCTTGGCAACGGACGCGAATCGATATTCTCATTCATCGGCGTTCGGCAATGCAGCGGGTTGAAAGGCGAAGAACTGGCCGTCGGATCGGTTCCAACAGAGTAGCGTTTCGCAAACCCGCCATCAGCCACTTCCGAACTCAGTGTCATCCAACTTCCGAGGTCGTGCAGTTTCTAAATGCTGTGTTCGTCACATCTTGCGAACCCCGACCGCGCAGAGGTCGTGCACTTTTCTGGCGCTGCGTTTTGGCGGGTTTCTGCATTTGCGCACCTCTCCTGAAACGAAGTTTTGGGGGGGAGGTCGAGCGACGCCGTTCAGGCGTACGTGAGGGAGGGGGCCGGCATGGGAAGCGGCGCGGATGGCCCTCCCCCGGAAAGCGAGCGTTCAGCGAGATAGGACAGCACCACGCGCCCAAACCGCTCGAGTCCGCCATCACAACGGCTTGCGCTGGAACGCCCCACTCTGGTCGAGCCTCCCCATGCGTCTCTGCGCCCTGGCGTCTCTGCGTCAAAATCGTTCCGACACTCGGCCTTGCCCGACTCGCTCGCCCCGGACGAAGAAAAGGGGACGGGGGTCATAAGTAGACGTATAACCCCAACAATGACCCCCGTCCCGAATGGCACTGACGGAAGCCTAAGCTGCTGTGGCGTAAAGGTTTCGGTTGGGATCACGGGGTTGCTGCATCAGTTTGTATTGCTTGGGTCGACGCTTCAATTCGCGTGGCTCGCTGCGGCCAGGTCGATTTCCAACGGAAAGTTCTGAGATGGTTTTGAGCATCGAACTCCATTGTTTGTCAGGTTCGCCGGAGCCCAATCTCAGGTAGTTTCCATAGTCTTCCAGAGACTGCATCGCACCGGTGAAACTGAGCTTCGACGGGCAGCGATCAAAGCGAAGCGATGCCGCTAAAATAGCCGAGCGAACTAGGTTGTATCCAATCATGTGGGCATGAATTTCTTTGCGGATGCTCGATGTTTTTTTGCAGCGAAGGTGATCCATTTGCATCTGTGTCTTGAGCGACCGAATGTGCAACTCAACGAGCCAACGACGATGATAGAGTTCCGCCAACTCTTCGGCGGTGTAAACTTCGGCATCAAGCAAAGTGGTTGCCAAGGTGATCTCACGAACTCGAAATCCCTTTTGCTCGATCTTGTACTTCAAGTGCCGCACAAAGATCGAACTTGGAAATTGGTCGTATTCTTCTTGACTCATCCAATACGGACGGTGCGGTTTTTGATAGACGACTAATTGGTCGAGATGCCCCTGACGAAGACCGCGCCGGAAATCGACTTTGCGTTTGTGATGCACGCGAGCGACCAAGTCGATACCACGCATCTCCGAAGCGGCCAGCAACCAAAACGTGGCGTAGTATCGGTCCGCCAGCAGGATTCGACCCGGCAAAATGCGGTCTAGAATGGATCGCAGCAACGATGTCTCGCCGGTCTGCTTGCCCTGATAAGCAGACAGAGCAAGATGATTGATCGCTCCGGTCGCCAGCGAGAAAACACCGATCATGCGGGCGATGGGAAATCCGCACCCCGGCTTCTGGTTGGCGATTTGAGGGTACTCTTTCTGATTGGTCGCAGTATCGGCCATCGTGACCGTCCAACCGTCAACCATTTCGACGACCCGGTCATGGAACAACCAAGTGCGATCGGTTGCGGCATCAATCGTCTCGGCTGTCCAAGCAAGCAGTTTCTCAAACAGGACTTCGGGAAGTCGACTGCGAGCCTTGCAATACGCCCCGGTGTCGTCGTCAACCCTTGTCATTGAATTGGCGATGCGCCAGTTGTTAAATCGAGTGACCGCTTGCTGGCACCCATGGTCTTTGGAGAGGACCTGCGTGATGAACAACCAGACGACCACGGCGGGGTTGTAGTCACTGTCTCGAAATTGATGCCCGATCTCTTGGCAGATTTCATTGACCTTGGGATTGGGCGTGAGGAATTCAGTGCACAGCCTCTTGGCCGCTTCGACTTTGCTTTGAACTTCGGTTGGGTTGTTGATATCTTGCGTGTGCACGGTGAGTCCTCCTGGATGGATGATGTTGACACTCACCATTTCAGCGAGGTTTCACCGTGCTTTCAAATGCAAAATCGGACCACGATTTGCTGTAACCTTCGTGGAAACATTGCTAGCACTACCAGCAGTGCTAGCAATCGCCGTGAAGCACTAGATGTAGTGATCCAGGCTTCTGTCAGTGCCATTCACCCCCGTCCCCTTTTCTCGCCCGTCGGGGTGATGCAAGCAAATTCTGCGACTCCGCTTGGGAAAAACAAGCAGAATCCCCTTGCCCGACGTCAATCCTGCGGGCCAGGTTGGCTGCTCGGTTGAAAGGACGGACTCGGTTCGAAAGTGGGGAGCGCAACACAGAGAAGAACAGCGTGGGGCAGGCCGCTGGTTTCGCTTCGGATCGCAATGCAAAGGGAGTTGAAGATGGCGACGTTTTCAAAATCGGCTCGGGCGGAACAGAATCGTTCGTGTAAGCCCCGTTTCGATTGCGATTGCGATTGCGATTGCGAGCACGTACTTAAGAGAGGTTGTCAGACGCCAAGCACCCAATGACTGCCAGCCCATTGCTCTGTCGCCCCATTCGGGGCTTCTGATCTTGCAAGAGGCATGCTTCCGGGGCCTGGCGGCCCAGGAGTAGCGATGGGGTGCGTTCATGCCGAGGGAGGGCGTCTGTCGGCTACGGGTCCGGTGAGCTTTATGCCTGCAACGCTTTCTTCAGCTCGTTGAGCTGCTTGCGTTCTTCGCGTTTTTTGTAGAACGGGTCCAAAGGATAGCAACCACTGATGATTCCATTCCGGGGGGCGGTCGTGCAGTCGCTGAACGTCCGACAGACCTTTTTGCGTTGCCACACGGATCCGGCTGTCACATCGGCGGGCAAATCCGGATAGGACAACACCATGCGTCCCAAACCGATCGAGTCCACCATGCCGGCTTTCACGACGGCTTGTGCCACGTTGGGCAAGTAGTCCTGCAGGTACGTGTAGCCCGACCCAATGAACACCATGTTGGAATGACGCTTCTTCATCTCCGCCACCGCTTCGATTTGGCGGGCGACACCGGCCAACGGATCCTCTGGCGGCGTGTAGCCATCACTCGGCGGGAAGAACGCGGGGCGTTGCAGGTGCGGCGTGCTGTAGGGACTCCCCGCCGTCGTGCAAACCATCCGGATGCCAATCTCATGCATCAAATCTATCAGCTTGGAGGTCTCGGTCATGTCGATCGTCAAACCGTCCTCACCTCCACCAAACACCTTGTTGGGTTCGCCGCCAGGCTCAGGCTCGCCAACACGATCCGCCCCCGGATGGAACGGTAGAAAATCGAACAAACTCAACCGAACGCCGACTTGCAGATCGTTCGTGGCCGCTTGGATCCCTGAAACAATGTCGCGTAAGAACCGCGTGCGATTCTCAAAGCTGCCGCCAAACTTGCCCGTTCGTTCGCGGCCAGCGAGCAACTCGTGGCCCAAGTACCCATGACAATGCTTGACATCGACGAAGCGATACCCCGCCTTCTCAGCTCGAACTGCCGCCGCGATGAAGTCATCGATCAACGTTGCCAATTCGTCATCGCTGAAGATCGCCGAGTCATCCGTGATTTTGACGCGACGATCCAAGACCACATTTCGCTGCACCGTGCGGGGCTCGGTCACGGATTTGATATTCGGTCGTGCGAATCGCCCCGAGTGAGTCAACTGCAAGCCGATCAACAGGTCATCACTGCGACCAAAGTGAGACTCATGTTCGTCGACCAAGTCTTGCCGCAAGGACGCGATTGCGGAAAGGTTCTTTTCAGTCAGCAGCAACTGATTCGGGTTGGCGCGGCCATCATGCCGAACCGCGACCGCTTCGCCGCCCCACATCAATTTGGCACCGCTCAGCCCAAAGTTCCGCCACCGTCGCCGCGTCAGATCCGTTGGCAAACCATCCGTGGTTCCGTCCCAGCCTTCCATTGGCAAGATGCACCAGCGGTTCCCAACGGTTTGACCATGGACCTCAAACGATTGAGCGAGCGGAGACTCCTCCCCCGATTCGACGTCTGCATCGGAAGGCATCTCAATCTGATTGTCCCGCAAGTGCGCAACAAAGTCGTCGTGGGTCTTCAGCGAGGCGACGCGTGGGTAGGCCATGGAAACAATTCAATCGAGAAAAAGTGAGAAGGGTGCCGGATCTTAGCGGCGGTCGTTCCAGCCGACTTCGAGCCGTGGGGCGATCAATTCGTTTTAGCGGAGTGGCGCAAGCCGCCCGGTGCTTCACCGCAGGGCTCGCGTCCTTCCGCCATTCAGTTCGAAGTTCACAAGTACGCGGCGAGATCCTGCGAAATCAGGTCCAAGATCGCTTGATCGCTGGCCGGGCGCTCCGGGCTGCCGGGATAAGTCTGACTGCTCGCGATCTTGCCGCGTGAATGCAGGAACATCGCGGCAGAGTGCTTGTAGGCGGGCACCGGGGCACGAAACGCAAACGCGCCGAGGTACTGCAACAAATCGTTCAGTCCGTAAAACCGCGGGTCGTCGTTTTGCCACATCGCATCGCGAATCGCGAACTCCGCGGGACAAAACGTGGACAACCCCAGCAGGTAATCACTGCCGTACATCACCATGTCGATGGCCAAGTCATTGCCGGTCAACACCTTGAAGTCCGGCCGAACACGATCCCGCAATTCCAAACGTTGCCATTCCAAAATTCGATCCAGCGACGAATGCTTGGCTCCCAAGCAGTTGCCGATCCCCATCAATCGCTCATACAGCGACAACGAGTAGATTTTTCCAAACGGAGCGAACATGGTTCCCAGCTCAAAGGCGTAGAACTGCTCACATTCGGACGCCAGCTTCGCATAGGCGTCCAAGATGGAATCGTCATCGCCCCAGGTCAGCCCAAAGGATTGAAACAGAATCGGCGTCCCGTTGTGACGTTGGACTTGCTCGATTCCACGGCGATACGCTTCCCCATTGAAGTCGTCTCCCTCGTGGTCGCCGACAAACACCCCGCCCAGGTAAGCGCGATCCTTGGCGATCGCGGCGGTCAGCGACAGGGCTTCTTCACGAATTTCATCCGAAATCAAATTCGCGTAACCGGTGTCCATGTTGACGGCCGGTGTCAGCCCCGCGTCCAGCGTCGCCACGACGTGGGATTCAAACCCATCCCAATCAATCTTGCCACCGGGTGCGATCGGCAACAAAATGGCCGACATCCCGGTGATTTTTCGATTGCGGATGGGTTGTGGAGCGGGCGACGATTCAGGTTCCGTGGTGTTGTTCATGGCCGAATCCTAGCGACGACTCACCGCCGCGTCTTGGAAATTCGGGTGAAACCAGGACTATGCAATTCGGGCAAATCCCCCGAATCACGCCTTCACTTCGAAAATCGCTTCGATTTCCACTGCGATTCCGCCTGGCAACGCATTGGTCCCGATGGCACTGCGAGCGGCCACGCCCACCTCTTCGCCAAACACATCGCGAAACAATTCGCTGCATCCATTGATCACAGCAGGTTGATCTTCAAACGAGTCGGTGCACCGCACCAACCCCAACAACTTGACCAATCGCGAAACCTTGTCGAGCGATCCGAGGTGTTCGCGGAGCGTGGCGAGCATGCCCAAACCGGTTTGGCGAGCGGCGTCGTAACCAACTTCCACGTCCATGTCCAAACCGAGACGACCGGTGATCAGCGTTTTGTCGCTTTTCAAGGGACCGTGACCCGACAAGTAAACCATGTTGCCAACTTGGACAATCGGCTTGTAAACGCCCATCGGCTTGGGAGCAGGTGGCAACTCGAGTTTCAGTTCATCAATGCGCGCGTCGTAAGACATGGATTTCGTCGTGGGGTCGAAGGAGCAGGGTGGTCAAAATTCAGAATCGAACGCCAAGCATTCGCACCTCTAAGATGACGAGTCTTCCGCTCCCTTCCAAGATGACGTGCGGGCAACAATTTCCGACACCCTCGACAATGCTCTCGCGTCGGATCGAGAAAAGCGTCTACCCGATCCATCGTAGGCCAGGTTCCACCTGGCAGGGCAATTCGACGGCAAATATCGGACTGGAGAAATCACGCTGAAACGCCTTTAACCAAACACGCAACCAGTTAGAGACAACTGTTCGCCCCCTGCTTCCGGGGACCCTGGCGTCGGAACGCGTGAGCAACAAGTGACGATGTTAAGCAGGTCGGCAGGAGTCTTTCGGCATTTGGACTGTTTCGGTAAGCGTCGTTGCTCCCACGTACAACCGGGGCTAACGCCCAAACGGCTCACATGATGATGCCCGATCATTCCTGCCGACCTGCTTAGCTTTCACACTTCCATGTTATAATTTGAGAGCCTGTTGAGCGTGATTCGTCGAAGGCAAATGTTGCTAGAATGCGGGGACCGTTTTTGTATTTGACGCACATCCGTGATGGATCTGAAATGCGAAGTTTCCTTGTCTCAAAGATCGCTGTTCTAGACCTATGGGCGAGGTGCCTTGCGTGTGTCTTGTTTGCATCCGTTGTGATGGCTGGAACAGCTCCAGCCGGTGAGTACGGCGACCTCACGGCCCAGCAACAAGCTGATCTGTCTCGTTTCTTGGGTTGGGTCTGGGCCGACGGCAAGCCATTGAACACCGATCGAGGAACCGGAATTCGATCGGAGGTGCGTCATGCGAAATACAAAGCTGTCGTTGAACGACTGTTGGCGATTCCCGAGCTTGGCATGCAATTGGGGAACACGGATGGCGAACCCGATAAACGGAAGATCAAAGCTCCTTGGGACTTTTGGAACCATTCGCTGCCAGGGGGAAACCCAGGAGATCCACAGCTTCTGAGAGACGCGATCCGCAATCCCAATTTCTTAGCCGGAGTGATCGAGGGGGAGGGCGGTCGAAGCAAACAGGGCCAGCTCTACTACATGGACGACCATTTCCACGGACCGGCCCGTCAAGACAAACTGTACGGTCTGGCTCACTTTGGACCCGAAAGAATTCTGCAGTTTTTCGAACTGCTAGGAGAAACCTACGGTTTCACTCGCACCAGCCTGCGAATTGGCGGAGAGAACCCCTCTTCACCGATCTACACCTACGCTCAAATTGATGAAGCTCGCGCAGATCTGCAGCGGCGATTCGCGGCCGCGAAAGGCCACAATGAAGCCGTGAATCGGGAAGGAGGGAGCGATTATCAAAAGTTGATTCCCACTCATCTCTTTGTTCATTCCGACGACTGGGACACGCTGAGGAGCTACGGGTTCTTCTTTGCGGGACGCGTACCAGACTCACCAACCGGGACTCCGCATCGCAGCGTGGCGGAGGGAACGTTTCCCGCCAGCGACCTGCCGTTGGCGACAGGTACCATGAGCTTCTTTGGACCCGAGAACAATTGAGCAGGTCGGCAGGAGTCCTTTGGCATTTGGACTGTTTCGGTAGATGCCACTGCTGCCACATGCAACCGGGGCGAACGCCCAAACGGCTCACATGGTTGTGCCCGGTCATTCCTGCCGACGTGCTTGTCGTGTGAAGTGAGGGCACGGTAGTTCCACTCATGCACATCCCGCTTACCGGCGAAGCAACCCAGCAACGCAAACAGGGGAGGGCAACGGTTCTAATTCGGCTCGGACAGCAGAGCGGATGCGACGGTGTCCGCGAACAGAATGCCGCGACGGGTGAGTCGCAGGTGATGATTCTGGTGCGTGACCAATTCCATGGATTGAAGCTTCGTCAACGTTTCAACAAGCAATGCTTCTAAGTCGATCGAAGTGCGGTCGTGAATTGTGGAAAGGTTGATCCCGTCGAGTTGTCGCACGCCAAACGCGGCCAGTTCACGCGTGTACTGTTCCAGCGTGATGGTTTCCGTTTCATCGGTCGCGTTTCCGCTCGCAAGCATGCGTTTGAGGTACGTCGTCGTGCTGCGATGATTGACTTCGCGTCGGCCGTCAACGAAGCGAGCGGCACCGGGGCCAACGGCATGCCATCCACGTCCCGCCCAGTAGGCCAAGTTGTGTTGGCACCTGAATGACTCTCTGGCGAAGCTGCTGATCTCGTACTGCTGCCAACTGGCTGTGGAGAACTGTTGTTGCGCCGCTTCGTACATTTGCAGTTCCAGCGTCTCGTCGGCTTCCGACAGATCACCTCGCGAACGTCGCGACCAGAACGAGGTGCCTTTTTCAAACGTCAGGGCATAGGTGGAGACATGCGAGATCGAGGAGGCTGCGGCGATCGACAGATCATTTTGCCACGTCGCGAGGGTTTCGTTCGGGGCACCAAAGATCAGATCGATCGAGACATTGCCGACTCGTTGGTGAGCCGTTTCGATCGCATCGAGTGCGATGGATTCGTCATGGCTTCGTTCGAGACATCGCAATTTGTCGGCGTTGAACGACTGAACGCCGAGGCTGATTCGATTCACGCCGATGGCTTGCAAGGCATCCAGGCATTCGGGCGTGATGTCCTCGGGGTTGGCTTCGGCGGTGATTTCAGCATCGTCGGCGATCGGGAATGTCTCCGCGATGGCTCGATGCAGTCGTTGCAAACGTGCGGCGGACAATCGCGTTGGCGTGCCACCGCCCAAGAAGATTGTTTGCAGCGGCAGTTCATCGGGACGAGCACCGTCACGCGTGATGCCTGCGAGTTCTCGCTCGATGGCATCCAGGTATTGGTCCTGCAACTCGTCGCGTCCGGCGATCACACTGAAGTTGCAATAACCGCAACGATGACGACAGAACGGAACGTGCACATACAGCGACTGTGGTTGGGGCCAGCCGCCTGGGGGAACACGCGTCATGTCAAATCCAAAGTTTCAGCCGGTCGTCCAGCATGCCCGGCAAGGCTTTTTTGACAAAGCGTCGGATTTGGACATCGGTGTAACGCGTGCTGGCGTGCGATCCGATGATCAATTCGTTTTTGAAGTTGCCCGCTCTTTCACAATAGTCATCCACGTGCATGTGACCGTGCTTGTGGATCTTGGATCGCCGATGTTCGGGCGCAGCAAACGTGAGTTCACTGATCAAGATCTTGGACTCGTAGAACTCGGGGTTGTTGTCCAAACCCTTGGGTGACGTGTCGCCGGTGTAAGCGAACACTGGCACGCGTTGCTCGGTCGTGATCTCGGTGCCGGCGATCTTCAAATCACGAATCTTTTCGCCGGGTAGGTCCAAGTACTCTGGCTTGAGTTTGTGTCGTCGTTGGTAGACGACGAACCCCAGTGCATCGATCGTGTGATGCACGTTCATGGAACGGATGACGTATTCACGTCCGATGTTGGTTTCGTCTCCATCGAGCAGTCCGACCAATTCGCAGGGCATCGCACCGCGATCGAGGCTGCGGAAGGTTTGCAACATCTTCCACGCCATGTCGACCGCTGAGTCGGGGAGGTAGATGACCGGCGGATCCATCTTCATCATCCGTCGCCGGGAGACGTATGCGGGGAGGGCCGCAATGTGATCCAGGTGCGCGTGCGAAATGAACATCGTCGGCGTGCCCATGAAATCCCAGGGCTGGACCCCGACATCGAAGAGCAGCTTGAGTTCGTTGACGCGCCAGCAGGTTTGGACCGCGGCGCGGGAGTAGCCCTCGATCGTCAAGCCATCGTGGACGTGCGAGAGAATTGGAATGTTATCGACCATCAACGCATCCGGATCGGCATGTTGCTGTTGTCGATCGAGTCGGTGCCGTAGTTGTCGACTTCGTTGACGTTCAAGTTATCCGAGTAGCGGTCGGTTCGCACGACTTCGATTTCACCGAGGTCGTTTTGGTCGACTGCGGCACCGTGGTGCCGAGTCAGTTCCAGCATGGCCAGAAACCAACCGATGTAGGCCGATTTATGCTGCCCGGCGGGCACCAAATCGACCAGCGGCACGCGGGATTGGGCCGCCAGTTCTTTGTGGATCTTTTGCATGTAGACGTGAATGGGGGTGTCGTCGTAGACGACCTCGGTGGGCGGCGGGCCGGCGGATTCACGCATGATCCGCCCAAAGGCACTGACCAAGTCCCAGATTTCGAGTTCGACGATGGGTTGATCGGCGGGGTCGTTTCGGCGGTTGGGGAGGTCGTCGGCGACGCGTTCGAACCGGGTCTGCCAGCGAGCGGACATTTCGTCCAGGACCGCCGCCGCATCGCGAATCTCTTTGTATTGAAGCAGGCGTTCGACCAGTGCTTCGTGGGTGTCCTCGACCGCTTCTTCTGCGGTTTCGTCCTCAATTTTGGGCAGGACCGCCTGGCTTTTCATTTCCACCAAGGTGGCGGCCAGTTCCAGGAAATCGCCCACTTCGCCCAAATTGAGCTCCTGCAGCACGTCCAGGTGCGCGATGTATTGGTCGACCACTTTGGCCAGCGACATCTCCGTCAGCGACAATTCCTGGCGGCGAACCAAGTACAGCAGCAGATCGATTGGCCCTCGATAGACCGGCAAATCGATGCGAAAGCTCATGCGACGGGTCGCTCAGGGGGCAAAAAGGGTTGAAAGTGGGTGAAGAAGGGACAAAAACGCGAGTCGCAGGTTCGAACGGCCAGCAGGTTCGGGCGGAATCTCGGCTCGAGACGACGCGTCCGCGAACATTTGAGGGCTGAAAGTGGTCTGTCCCGGCTGATCAAGCAGCGAGTTTGCTGCGTTTGGCTCGCAGCCCTTGGCAGCGTCAACCTCCAAAATTATCATGCGTCGCTCTTGATCGCGACCCTTCCCTTGTATTTGTCGCGTCTTCGACGCGATTGGCGATCTTTTTTGCTCTCACATGGCGACTCACAGGCATTTCCATGGCCAGTCCCAACCAACGTCATTTGCTCTCGGCGCTCGTTCAAAACGTGCCCGGAGTGCTTGCACACATTTCCGGAATGCTCGCTTCCCGCGGCTACAACATTGATTCGTTGGCTGTCGGTGAAACCGAAGACACGACGCTTTCGCGAATGACGTTTGTCGTTGTCGGCGACGACCAAGTCCTCGATCAAGTCCGCAAACAACTCGAGAAAATCGTCACGGTTGTGCGAGTTCTCGACATCAGTTCCAACGATTACGTGGAACGCGACCTCCTGCTGGTCAAAGTCACCGCTCCTGCGGGAGGCATCCGCAGCGAAATTCGCGAATTGGTCGATATCTTCCGCGGACAAATCGTCGACGTCGGCGAAGGGGAAGTGATGATCGAAATCAGCGGCCGAGCCAACAAGGTCCAGGCTTTCATCGAACGAATCAATCGCTACGGCATCGTCGAATTGGTCCGCACGGGCCGCATCGCGATGGTTCGCAGTGGTTCGCAAATCACTTCGAGTGAGCCCACTGCAGAAACCGTCCAAGCCTAACCCCGATTCTGTTCCGATCCCTTCCAACTCATCCTTTCCCCACACACCCTGAGTGACTTCTGATGGCAGCCACCATTTACTACGAAAACGACGCCGACCTATCCCACCTGAAAGGCAAGACGGTCGCGATCTTGGGTTACGGTTCGCAAGGACACGCTCAAGCTCAAAACCTGCGTGACAGCGGTTGCGACGTCATCATCGGCCAACGTCCCGGCAGTGCCAACTACGATCTGGCGGTTTCGCACGGTTTCAAGCCGATGTCGATCGCGGACGCCACCAAGGCCGCCGACGTTGTCAACGTGTTGCTCCCCGATGAAGTCCAAGCGGACATCTATCGCGATTCGATTCGCGACAACCTGTCCGAAGGCAACGTGTTGATGTGTTCGCACGGCTTCAACATCCACTTTGGCCAAATCGATCCTCCAAAGGGCATCGATGTGTTGCTCGTCGCTCCCAAGGGCCCCGGCCACTTGGTCCGCAGCGAGTACGAAAAGGGCGGCGGCGTGCCTGCCTTGATCGCACTGGGCGAAGGTGCCTCCGAAACCACCAAGCAAATTGGTTTGGCATACGCCAAGGGCATCGGCGGAACCCGCGGTGGTGTCATCGAAACCACCTTCGCAGAAGAAACCGAAACCGACTTGTTCGGCGAACAGGTTGTCTTGTGCGGTGGTGTCAGCGAATTGGTGAAGGCCGGTTTCGAAACGTTGGTCGAAGCAGGTTACCAACCTGAAATGGCTTATTTCGAGTGCATGCACGAGCTGAAGTTGATCGTCGATCTGTTGTACGAAGGTGGTCTGAGCTACATGCGTTACAGCATCAGCAACACCGCTGAGTACGGCGATTACGTCACCGGCCCACGGATCATCACCGACGAAACCAAAGCCGAAATGAAGAAGGTTCTCGAAGAGATCCAACAAGGCGAGTTCGCTCGCAAGTGGATCAGCGAAAACCGTGCGGGTGCTCCTTTCTTCAAGGCCACCCGTCGTCGCGAACGTCAGCACGGTGTCGAGCAAATTGGTCTCGGCCTTCGCCGGATGATGAACTGGATCGACGAAAAAGAAGTTTGATCCGGTGGGCGACCCCACGGAAGATTTAGGTCGCATTCCAACGGTCACCGGTTCGGTCGAAGACTGGACGCAATTGCAAATCGATTGCGTCCGCCGGTGGCACGATGAACCCATGGCCAACCCGCACTCGGGTTGGCTGGGATGGGTGTGCCAACAACACGCTTTCAATTTCAAGTTGTGGCACGAAGAAGACGTCGCACGCAATCCAAACGTGACCGACGCTCGCATCGCCGAAGTCAAACGCTCCATCGATCGGCTGAATCAACAGCGAAACGATTGGATTGAAAAACTGGACGATGCGATCACGGAATCCATCCAGCAATCAGGCGTTGCGGCTCCCGAAGACGCTCCGATCAACACCGAGACACCTGGTAGTGCGATCGATCGACTGTCGATCATGTCACTGCGCCTGTTTCATTACGCCGAGCAGTTGCAACGGCAAGACGTGGGGGCGGAACATCGCGCCAAGGTGGAGGCGAGGTGGTTGCTTTGCCAAGTCCAGCACGCGGACCTCTCGGGATCGCTGCAAACGCTGATCGATGACATTTTCGCTGGTCGCAAACGGCACAAGACGTACCGGCAAATGAAGATGTACAACGACCCCAGCCTCAACCCCGAGATGTCGGGTTGAGGGGGCAGGTTCGGGCGACATCGGAGACGGGAGGTGTGTTGGCCAATGACGTTGTCGCTGTCGGCCAGGTTGTCCCTGGCTGGGTGATTGGCCGGACCGCGTTGAGTCTTGCGGGGGCGGGCTGGACGCCTCGCTTTGTTCCAAAGCATCGGCTGGTTGCCAGGTAAGACCTGGCCTACATCGCTTGACAACTGGATTTGCCAGGAAATCAGTGTGGTCCCTCGCTCACGCATTCGGGTTGTGAAGTGGGTGGCAGCAGGGTTCGCCAGAATTCCGATGCGCGAATTGGTGGGCGGTCCGAATTCTTGGCGAATCCGGCTACATCTTTAGGCGTCCAGCCCGTATGCCTTGATCGCGTTGCCGGCAAAGAAGGCGGCTTGTTCGTCCTCGCTCAATTCCGCAGCGAGTTCACGAACGGTGTCCAGCCATTGCTGGTATCCGGTGCGGAGCAAACACACCGGCCAGTCACTGCCAAACATCAGACGCTGTGGCCCGAACGCTTCCAAAGCCACGTCCCAGTACGGGCGAATGGTTTCGATGTCCCAGTCCGCGTCGCGAACTTCGGTGGCCACGCCGGAGAATTTGCAGGTCAGATGTTCGCGGCGAGCGAGTTCTTTGAAATGCGGTTCCCACTGGGGATCCATCTTGCCAGCTGAAATGCTGGGCTTGGCAATATGATCGACCACCATGGGCAGATTCGAGTGCCGGTCCGCGAAATCGATCGCGGCGGGAAGTTGCTTGGCGAAGATCAGGACGTCATAGACCAGGTTGTGTTGGCCTAGCAGCGAGACGCCACGGTTGAACGCTTCGCCATCCAGAAAGCGATCGTCGGGTTCGTCTTGGACAACGTGTCGCATCCCAACCAGCTTGGATCGCCCAGAGATAGATTCCAGCTGAGATTCGACGTCCGAGTCGGCCAAGCCGATCCAGCCCACCACGCCGCGAATCAGAGGTTCCTCGGAGGCGATTTTCAGCAGGTCCTCGGTTTCTTGCTTTGATTGGCGAGCCTGGACGCTGACGAAGCCATCGACACCGCTTTCGGCAGCAACTTCACGAAGTTGAGCGGCGAGGAAGTCCTGGCGCAGGACGCTCATGTCGTCACTGATCCAGCTGTATTCTTCTGGATCGTAGGCCCAAAGGTGGTGGTGCGAGTCAATCAACATGATGGTTTTCTCTATAGAGAAATGTCGTGTGGGGAAGGGGGTTGGCACAGGGGAGCCCGCGCCAGCCACATCCTAGCCCGCAACGCAGGCAAGGGAACCTGAAGGCTGATGGGTGTGTCTTGATCGAGCGGCGAACTGTTGCCTAGCGGACCGCTGCCGGTCCCGCGCTGATCTCGGTGGAGGGCCACCGAGCTACGGTTGCACTCGTCACGCCATTTGAAAAATGTTCTCGTCTCCGCCGTTCGGGTTGCTCGTTTGTTGGCCGGCGGCGAAGATATCGGTTCAAAGGTGCCGGAAAAGTTCGTCTTTTCGCAACTCTTTTTGATTCACATCCCTCCGCCTGCTTTTGGGTTATCCATGTTGCAAGCTTCTTCAACTGACCAGCTTCTCGCCGAACTCATCCGTGAACGCATTCTGATGCTTGACGGTGCCATGGGAACGATGATCCAGCGTCTGGGGTTGGACGAAGCGGCGGTGCGCGGAGACCGGTTCGCCGAGCACAACAAAGACCTGAAGAATTTCTCGGACATCCTGTGTCTGACTCATCCCGAGAAGATCACCGAGATCCACTCCCAGTACTACGAGTCGGGCAGCGACATCGTGGAAACGAACTCGTTCGGTGCGTCACCCATCGGGATGGTCGAGTTTGGTTTGCCGCTGGAACTCGTTCATGAGATCAACGTGGCCGCGGTCGCGTGCGCTCGCAAAGCCGCGGATCGATGGACCGAGAAGACACCCGACAAACCACGCTTTGTGGCCGGGTCGATTGGACCGACGACCATGCAGTTGGCAATCAGCACGAATGTCGATGACGGTGCGTTTCGAGCCACCACGTTCGACAAGTTGGCGGACAGCTACTACGCCCAAGTGAAGTCATTGTGCGAGGCGGGCGTTGACATCTTGCTGCCCGAAACCGCCATCGACACGTTGAACCTGAAGTCATGTCTGTTCGCGATCCAGCGTTACTTTGACGAGGGAGGTCGCCGAGTTCCGGTGATGGTTTCTGGGACGTTTGGCAATGGCGGTCGGACGTTTGTCAGCGGCCAAAGCGTCGAGGCGTTTGTCACTGCGTTGTCGCACTTCCCCATGCTTTCGATCGGGATGAACTGCGCTCTCGGACCGGACATCATGCGTCCGCATGTGGAGGAAATGTCCAAAGCGACTGGGCTGCCCATCAGTTGTCACCCCAACGCTGGATTGCCCAATGAGATGGGTGCGTTTGACTTGGCCCCCAAACCGATGGCAGAGATCGTTGGCGAGTACGCCGACAACGGTTGGATCAATATTTTAGGTGGATGTTGCGGGACAACCCCGGACCACATCCGGGCGATGACGGAACGGGTCAAGGACTGTAAACCGAAGCAAGAAGACAAGGGCGGTCCGGTATGGACTCGTTTGTCAGGTCAGTTGCCGATGGTGATGCGTCCCGAGATCCCGTTCACGATGGTTGGTGAACGTACCAACGTCACTGGCAGTCGCAAGTTCGCTCGTTTGATTCGGGACGAAAAGTACGACGAGGCGGTCGAGGTCGCGCGTGAACAAGTCGAGAATGGTGCGACGATCATTGATGTGAACTTCGATGATGCATTGCTCGATGGCGTCGAAGCGATGACCAGGTTTCTCCGGCTGATTGCCGGTGACTCGGTGGTGGCTGCGGTTCCATTGATGATCGACAGCAGTCGCTGGGAAGTCATCGAGGCTGGTCTGCAAAACGTGCAAGGCAAAGCGATCGTCAACTCGATCTCTCTCAAGGACGGCGAGGAAGAGTTTCTCCGTCGTGCAAGGTTGGTGCGTCAATACGGTGCGGCAACGGTGGTCATGGCATTTGATGAAGAGGGCCAAGCTGCCGACGAAGACAACAAGGTTCGGATTTGCAAACGAGCGTATGACTTGTTGGTCAACCAAGTCCACTTCCCACCCGAAGACATCATCTTTGACCCCAACATCCTGACGGTTGCCACGGGGATGGAGGAGCACAACAACTACGCGGTGGATTTCGTCAACGCGGTCGAGCGGATCAAAAAGGAATGCCCGGGCGCGAAGACCAGTGGCGGGGTCAGCAACATCAGCTTTAGTTTCCGCGGCAACGATCCGGTTCGCGAAGCCATCCACAGTGCGTTTCTGTACCGAGCGGTGAAAGCCGGTTTGGACATGGGGATTGTCAACGCGGGGCAGTTGGAAGTTTACGAAGAGATCCCGAAGGACTTGCTCGAACGTGTCGAGGATGTGCTGTGGAATCGACGCGACGACGCCACCGATCGCATGCTGGACTTCGCCGAAACCGTGAAAGGCAGCGGCAAGAAGAAATCCGGCGAAGACTTGGCGTGGCGTGAGCATTCGATCGAAGAACGGATGAAGCACGCCTTGATCAAAGGCATCGACAAGTACATCGTCGAAGACACCGAAGAGGCCCGCCAGCACTACGACAAATGCTTGCACATCATCGAAGGCCCGTTGATGGCTGGGATGAGCGTGGTCGGTGATTTATTTGGGCAAGGCAAAATGTTCTTGCCTCAGGTCGTCAAATCCGCCCGCGTGATGAAGAAGGCAGTGGCCTACCTCGAGCCGTTCATGGAACAGGAAAAGATCGAGGCGGGCACGCAAGATTTCAAAGCTCGCGGGAAGTTCCTGATTGCGACGGTTAAAGGCGATGTGCACGACATCGGCAAGAACATTGTGGGGGTCGTGTTGCAGTGCAACAACTACGAAGTGATCGACCTGGGCGTGATGGTTTCCAGCGAAAAAATTCTGGAGGAAGCCGTCAAGCACGACGCCGACATGATCGGTTTGTCGGGGCTGATCACACCCAGCCTCGATGAAATGGTTCACGTTGCTCGTGAGATGAAACGCATTGGCATGAAGAAACCTTTGTTGGTCGGTGGTGCAACAACCAGTGCCAAGCACACGGCGGTTCGGATCGCACCGGCTTACGATGGTCCGGTGCTGCACGTCTTGGACGCCAGTCGCAGCGTGGGTGTCGTGGAAAAATTGCTCAGCGATGAGTCTCGCGATACTTTCTTGGAAGCCAACGTCAAGGAACAAGAAAAGTTGGTCAGCAGTTTCCGCGAGCGGAAGCAGGCCTTGGTGCCCTATGAACAGGCCCTCGAGAAACGATTCAAAACGGATTGGGAAACGGTTCGCATCGACCAGCCCGAGTTCATTGGCACGAAGGTGCTCGATGATTTCCCATTGGCAACGCTTCGCGAATACATCGATTGGTCGCCGTACTTCATGACTTGGGAATTGAAGGGCAAGTACCCCAAAATCTTCCAAGATGAAACGGTCGGTCCGATCGCCAAAGAGGTGTTCGAGAAAGCGAACAAGATGCTCGACCGAGTCATCGACGAAAAACTGATCCAGGCCAGAGGTGTGTACGGGTTCTGGCCGGCGGCGTCCGATGGCGATGACATCATCGTTTACACCGATGAATCTCGGACGGAAGAACGCACGCGATTCCATTGCTTACGCCAGCAATGGGAACGCCGCGGACAAAAGGACTATCGTTCGTTGGCCGATTACATCGCCCCGGTTGAGAGCGGTCGCAAGGACTACCTCGGTGGCTTTGCCGTGACCGCTGGACTGGGTGCCGAAGAATTGTCGATGCGATTCAAAAAGGAACTCGACGACGAAAGCTCGATCATCGCCTCCGCGGTGGCGGATCGTTGTGCCGAAGCCTTTGCGGAGTACCTGCATCAACAGGTTCGCCAGCAATGGCAATACGGCAAGGAAGAGGACTTGTCCAACGAAGACATGATCGCGGAAAAGTACCGTGGCATTCGACCGGCGGCAGGCTATCCGGCGTGCCCCGATCACACTGAGAAACGAACTCTGTTTGACTTGTTGGACGCCGAGAAGAACACCGGCATCCAACTGACCGAGAGTTATGCGATGTCACCGGGAGCCAGCGTCAGTGGTTTGTACTTCTCGCACCCCGATGCCAAGTACTTCACCGTCGACCGGATGACGAAGGACCAAATCGAATCGTACGCGGCTCGCAAAGGCTGGCCGATTTCGGAAGTCGAGCGATGGTTGTCGCCCAACTTGGCGTATGACCCTTCGTAATCACCGATGAATGTGGTTGGTCGTGTCGTTTTGCTGAACCCTCCCCTCGCTTCGCTCGACCCTCCCGGGGGACGTCGATTTTGTCACTGACGTCTTCGAGGCGTCCTTTGCCCAGGACCTGAACCGTAGTGGACGAGGCGACGAGGCCTTCCCCACGCAAGGGACTTGTTGCCTCGTCCACTACCAAATGCTGCCCTTCATCAATCGACATCCCCTGCCTGCTGAGACAGAATCGGGAGGCGGAGCCTCCAAGACAGTGTGTTCCCAGGCAGAGCCTGGGAACAAGGAAACAGGGAAGAAAACCGTCAATCATTCAACCGACGTCCCGGAGGGCGGGGGATGTGATTGTGCGGACTTGTTTCGATACCAACGTCCAGACGGAAGGTGAAGTTTAGGAAACACTGGAAACTGAGATGCAAGTGAACCGCACGTCCTCGTGTCTATTCGTCGGGGTCGCCCTCGCATTCTTGGTGCGAGGGTCGATCGTGCTCGCCAAGCTGGATTCCCTGGACGCGGATCCAGATGCCTATCGGGTGATCGCAGAAACGCTGGCCCAAACCGGCACCTTTGGTTTGATGGGGGAGGGTGGGGTGGCGACGCCGACCGCGTTTCGTCCGCCACTGTACCCGTGGTTGCTTTCGTTCTTTGTGAATGCGGATGGCCATCTGGCGTCTGCTTGGGTCGCCGTGTTGCATGTGTGCTTGGGCGTGCTGACAGTCGGTTTGACGTGGGACATCGCTCGCCGGTGGTGGTCCGATCGAGCGGCCTGGATTGCTGCGGCGCTCGTGACGGTTGATCCGATGTTGCTGTGGCAATCGACGCTGGTGATGACAGAAACCATTGCCACGGCGCTGACAACGTTGGTTTGGTGGTGGTGGGTGGCGAAACTGAATCCCAGGTCCGCGGATGTCCCCTTGAACGCTGGCACGCACGCCCACGGATGTGATCGATCGTCTTTGTGGTCCCTGGCCAACGCGGTGGTGTTCGGTGGTTTGCTTTCGCTGACCGTTTTGTGTCGGCCAACCTTCTTGGTCTGGGCGGCGATGCTGATTCCCGCGTTGTTCTTCATTGGTCCCACTTGCCGGGTGCGGCGAGCGGCGCGTGTTGGCGTCGTGGGGATGCTTCTCTTTGCGACCGTTGGCCTGTGGACGTTGCGGAACGTTTCGCAGCTTGGGCATCCGGTTTGGGCGACCACGCATGGTGGCTACACGTTGCTGCTGGCCAACAACAATTCGTTTTATGACTCCCTGGGCGAGTCCTCGGGTGGTTGGCTGCCATGGGTTCGAACGCCGTGGGACCCGACGGAGTTTTTCGCGGCGTACGAAGCTCGTGAAAGAGGTGTCGATGAGGTCTCGGATGATCGCGTGGCGTATGAGATGGCCAAGTCCACCATCGCGAATCGACCCGCGATGTTTGGGTGGTCATGTGTGGTGAGAGGAGCGAGACTCTGGCATCCGTTTCCTGCTCGCACGTCCGATCGATCGATGCTGGTTGTGCTGGTGATCGGGGTGTATCAAACCGGTTTGTTGTTCTTGGCTGTGGGGGGAATTGGCAAGGATTGGCGCTCGTGGCGGCAATCCAACGCTTGGCCTGTGTTCGCGCTGATCCTCACCCTGACCGCGGTGCACAGTGTGTACTGGAGCAACCCCAGGATGCGTTCGCCGGTCATTCCCATGTTGGCTGTTGCAGTCGCGTGTTGGGTGGTGCCGAGGCAAGCGGATCGAACCAAACCGACGTAGCCGGACACCGTAGGCCAGGTTCTACCTGGCGATCGTGATTGACTGCTCCGTCGGAAGCTTGCAATGGATCGTGTTGTTGACGTCTCGCTTTGTTCCAAAGCATCGGCTGGGTTTCCAGGTGGTACCTGGACTCCGAGCTCCATTCATAACCTGCTGCGTCAGCAGGATGATTCAACAGCCGTCCGAATTCTTGGCGAATCCGACGACGGTTTCTTTGATTGGCTCAGCGTTGCTCGAGGAGGGATCGTTGGCGTTCGTACTTGTAGCCGGGGACGAAAAAACATCCCGCGGCGACGATGCCAAAGATCAGGTGCGCCGCGGAGGGGAACACCGCCATTGCCACGGACGTCGCCAGCAAGAGGACCGTTTGGATGTAGAACGCTCCGCTCAGCATCCCGGCTTTGATCAAGAAGACCATTGCGGTGATCACGCCCAGCATCGGTGCCAATCGCAATGGTTCCAGTCCGATCCACCATTCCAGCGGGAACAGCAAGGCGGTCGCGATCAGGCTGGCTCCCCACACATGAGCGACTTGTCGTTCAATGAAGGTGACCGGACCCATGCGTTGACGAAGTTTCCAAAACACAGCGGCCCAGGCACTCAGCCCGATCACCCACACGGCAATGTAGATCCAACGCTCATTGATTCCCGCCAACGCCATTTGCCAAGTCATCAGACTGGCGACCAACAGCACCAGCGAATGCCACATCCAAAGCAGGCCCCATTTTTCGAGCACGGCCGCATGATGCGTTTCACGAAAGACACGCGCGAGGACTTGGTTGAAGTGACCACTGCGAGCATCAACTCGTTCGTCGGCGAGGTAGGCTTCGATGTCTTTGGCGAGTGCTTCCGCGGTCGGGTATCGCAGATCAGCTGGTTTTTGCAGGCACCGAATGGTGATCATCTCCAGGTCCCGGTCCAAACTTGGACGCAACGCCCGTGGTGGCGTGGGGTCTTGCTCGGTGACCAACATCACCAGTTCCATCGGCGATTCTGCGACGAAGGGGGCGCGTCCGGTCAATGCGAAATACAGCACACAGCCGAGTGAATACACATCGCTGGCGGGGCCGATGTCGCCGCGACGACCGCCAGCTTGTTCCGGTGACATGTACGCGGGAGTTCCGACCAGCATCCCGGTGCGTGTCAGGTCCATCTTGGCGCCGACTTGTTTGGCCAACCCAAAATCCGTGATCATCGGACGTTCGTCGTCGGCGATCAGGATGTTGCCGGGTTTGATGTCGCGGTGCAGGATGCCGGCTTCATGAGCCACCGCGACGGCGCGAGCGATTTGCGCAACCATGCGGGCTGCCTCGCGAGGGGCCATCGGACCGGAGGCGACTCGTTGGGACAGTGTTTGTCCTTCGATGAACTGCATGCTGAAGAACGGCCGTCCCTCAATGTCGCCGACTTCGTACACCGGCACGATGCTGGGGTGATCCAGCGATGCGGTTGCGGCGGCTTCCGCCATGAACCGTTGCAGGTCAGCGTCGCTGGCCAAGCGACCGCGAAGGATCATCTTGATCGCGACTTCTCGATCGAGTGATCGTTGGCGGGCGCGAAAGACGACGCCCATGCCGCCACGACCAACTTCTTCCAACAGATCAAAGTCACCGATGGTGGTGGGCAAACGAAGGCTGCGCCAGCGGTTCGAGGAGTCGTCGGCTGGCATTTCTTGCGGGCGTTCTGCGGGGAGTTCGTCGTGGGCGACTCCGGCCGTGTCGGTCACCAAGACCGCGCCCCACAGCTCTCGCAGATCTTTGGCGAGCGTTGGATGTTGAGAACAGGTCGCATTGAAATCGACGGGCCGGCCCTGGCAGACTTGGTCGGTCAATTCCGCCAACACGTTGGCAAGGTATTGGTCGTGCGATTCAGCGTTCTCAGGCGACGATGCCTGCACCGCACGAGCAGCATCGCTGGGCGCTGAGTGAGGCCGGGGCGGGTCGGGCCTGGGCCGGTCAGATTGCGAGGTCATCGCTGCCTCAACCCTGCGAGTCAGTGTCGACGCCGAAGTTTTCTTTGTCTTCTTCAAGCACCGCTTTCAATCGACGAACGGCCCGCAAGTAACGCATGCTGGCGGCGGGCGGGTTGAGGTCGAGGACTTCAGCGATCTCGAGGTTGGAAAGGTGCTCGTAGTGACGCATCAGAATCACTTCGCGGTCGCCCTCGTCCAACTTTTGAATGGCGGCCTCCACCTGAGCAGCAATTTCTCGCTGGGTCGCGACGGCGGCGGGCGTCATCGCAGGGTCGCACAACTGGATCGCCAAATTCACAGACGATTCATCCACCCGCCCACCGCCCGCGATCGGTTGCTCGCGGTCCATGTTGCGTTTGGCGCTGACACGGTGCCGACGGTAGGTGTCGATGATGTGGTCCCAAGCAATCTGCCGGAGCCACAAATGGAACGCCATCACGGGATCGTCCAGGTACTTCTGAAGCCGACCACTGGCTTCGACCAAAACCTCCTGGACGACATCGCTGACGTCCACGCGGCGTTGGACTTTTCGGTCCAAGCGGACCTCCACCAGGCGACGGATGGGGCCGCGGTGTCGGTCGAGCAATTGGTTGACGGCTTCGGGATCGCCCTGGCGTGCGGCTTGAAGCAGCACTTCTGTGTTGTCGCCCGAGGGCCATAAAGATTGGGTCATGGTCACGCTCCAGTCACATGGTAGCGTGTTGGAAATGGGGTCAGTCCCTCTTCCACACACGATTCTTGGGTTGGGTGACCGTACGACGGACTTCCGAGTCCGTCGGTGCCGACGACTTTTAGCGGACTTGGAAGTCCGTCAGACCCCCAAAGTCGAGGCTGATGATGCACTTGCGTCGCGGGTTCACTTCCATTCGCGAATTTGGATGTTCTTGAACCAAACTTTCATCGCGGGGCCTTGGTGCAATTGCAATGCGATGACACCGGAGTCGGCCTTTTTACCCGGTTGTTGATCGACCACGCGGATCATCAACGTTTCGTTGATGAACTGCTCAAGTTGGTTGTCACGAACCAAGATTCGGTAGTCATTCCATTCGCCGAGGTGGATGCTGTTGGCGAGTTCTTCGGCGGTCGCGAATTGTTCGGTCGTCTTTTCGCCAGTCGCCCAGATGGTGGTTTGTTGTCCGCGAGTGGCCAGGATTCCGCGACCTTTCTCTTCGTACAAGATTCCCGCGAAACGGTTGGTCGCATCGATGTCGGCTTGGTAACCGCCGACGATGAATTTCTCTTCGTCGAGCACCTTGCTGCGGTACTGGATGCCCGAGTTGCCGCCAATCATCTTGAATTGCAGTGTCAGCTCAAAGCTGCCTTTGACTGGGCGATCGAGAATCAAAAACGTGTTTTGCTTGATCGGTGCTTCGTCGGTGGTTTGCCCGTGGATGGCTCCTTCGTCGACCGACCACAGGTCGTCGCGTCCACGCCATCCGTCGAGGGTTTTGCCATCGAACAAAGTGACGGTTTTCGCACCCTGCATGGTTTTGGCCAATGCAACCTTCTCACTGTCTTGGGCATTGGCGGGCGAAACCGCGACGGCGGCGACGAGAGTCAGAAAGCAAAGAACGCGGTTCACGGTTGAGCTCATGAGGTGGGTCCAGGAAGGTAGGTTGGTTAGGAAGGAGACACCAAGGACCGGCAGTTTAACCGGAGGAATGTGTCGATGTTGGCTGGCGAAATCAAAGGGGCAATAGTTTTTCGCCCAATGGAAGCGGTGTCCGACGGGATCGTTGTTGAGCGATCTCTATGAATCTTCACCGAGATTGAACAGGTGTCGCAATGCCTCCAGCAAACCTCGCGAGTGACCGTCGGCGGCGTCATCTCGCAGCGATGCCATGGGCGGGTGCAGCAATTTGTTGGTCAGTCGATCGAACGATTTTTCAATCTCTTTTTGCATTGCGGTGTCGGTGGAACCATTGAGTTTTCCGAACAGTCGCTGCAGTTCTTCGGCTTTGACTTTGTCGGCTCGTTCACGAAGCCGGCGAATGACTGGCCCGGTCGACCGCTGTTGCAACGATTGAAAGAAGCCATCGACTTCTTCATCGATGATCTTTTTCGCCTTGGGCCACTGTTTTTCGCGTTCCCGACGGTTGCGATTGCAAGCGGCTTGCAGGTCGTCGATCTGATACAGGTACACGCCGGGTTCGTCGCCAATGATCGGATCAAAATCTCGCGGCACAGCCAAGTCGAGAACCAGCATGATGCGGCCTTCTCGTTTGGCGTTCAGGGCCGCGAAGGTGGGGGCGTCGACGATGGGCTCCTCGGCCGAGGTGGTTCCAATCAGCAGATCGGCGCGAACGATTTGGTCGGACAAGTTCTCCATCAACTCGGCTTCGGCACCAAACTCCTCGGCCAGCTTTTGAGCTCGATCGAGGCTTCGGTTGACGACGCACAAATTGTCCGCGCCGCCGTTCTTGAGGTACCGAAGTGTTTCCTCGGCCATCTCCCCGGCACCGCACAGCACCACGCGTTTGCCTTGCAGGCGGTTGAAGACTTCGGGGACCACTTCCCCGATCGCGACACTGGGGACACTCAGGCGACGACGATGGATGCTGGTTTCGGTTTGAACGCGTTTGGCGGTTCGGTTGGCGGCTTGGAACACCCCATGGGTGATCGGGCCGGTGCGATCGGCGTCGTTGGCCAAGTCGTAGGACTGTTTGACCTGGGATAAAATCTGAGCTTCTCCGACGACCATGCTGTCCAAGCTGGCGGCGACCAAGAACAGGTGTTCGACAGCTTCACGGCCTTCCCGAAGGATCATGTGATTGGCAACAAAGTCACGCGATTGGTTCAAACAATCAGCGACCAAGTCGATCAAATCATCGGCCTGCAAGACGGAGGGATTGCTGCCGGAGGCGTACAGTTCGACTCGGTTGCAGGTGCTGAGCAAAACCAATTCTGCACCCGCGAAGCGTTGCCCAAACATTTCGAAGGTGCGACTGATCTCGCCTTCGGTGAATGACAGCTGTTCACGAATTTCAACGGCAGCGTCGTGGTGGCTGCACCCGATCATCTTCAGCGTCATGACTGGCCTCGCGGCACAATCGTTTCCATTGCCGCTTCGTTGTCGAGTGACTCACTGCTGGCGTCGACGTCTTGCTTGGATGGTTGGACGGGGGCGTTGGATTGGTCGGCACCGTGAGAACTGGAAAGCACCCCGGTCATGGCGAGCACCAAGAATCCGAAGCTGGCCAGGGTCAGGTAGGCGATTTTGCGACCGCGACTGGCGGGAGCGTAGATGTACTCGACCACCGTGGCGGTCACCAACCACAGGAACAGCACGCCTGAGAGGATGATTCCGCCGTCGGTCCAGGGGATCATGCCGAGTCGGTTCCAGTTCATGACCACGCCGGAGACCAGCCCCACACCAACCGAAGCGGTGCTGATGACCAAGCAGCTTCGATTGAGGTTTTGCAGTGTTTCCAGTGTCGGCAACCTCAATGACGAACCGGCTTGCTTGCGTTTCAGACGCCATGACTGGACCAGGTACATCGCCCCGGCCAAAAAGCCGACCAACACGGCAGCCGAACCCAGCATCATGGAGACCCCGTGGACGCCACGCCACACCTCCACCGCTTCATTTCGCTCGAACGCGGGCAGGTTGCTGACCGCTCGGGAAAGCGCAATCATCGCCAGAATGGCTGGCAGGAAAAACAGCCCGATGACTGTGTCCGGCCGTCTCAAATAGAATGCAAAGAAGGCGATGGCCAGTCCCAATGCGACCATCAGTGACCAGTCCGTCCAGGTTGCCAGACGACCGATGTTCGCTTCGTTGCTGATCGAAGCGGCTCGCAGAGTCAGGTAGGTGACGTGGGTGAAAATACCCAGCCCCATCATCACCACGACGGCCAGGCCACGACCCGGGACCCGGCCCAGAAAACGCAGCGCTTCCAGGACCAGCACCACGAGGTAGCTGGCGGAGAAACAAGTGACTGAGATTTGACGCAATAGTTCCATGGTGACTGTATCCTACACCGACCTGAAAAATTGTCAGCCTGGAGAGGGATCGCTCACCAGGGTTGTTGCAGGAATGCCCGGATTTGGAGAGCACTTTCGGGGCCCATTCGCACCCGGATGGCTCCTTCACGGGAGGTCACGTGCACACCGCCTCCCGCCGCGGACAGCATAGCGGTGACCTCGGGTTTGGCGGCCCTCTGTCCACCGCTGACGACCGTTTCCAATGGCCGTGCCCATTGAAGAACCGCCTCGGCATCCATCCGCAGACTGCCATGATGTGGTGCCATTATCACCCCTCCGGGCGGTGGGCGAGGTGTGTTGGTCAGCACCGCGGTTCCGGGGGGCTCCAAATCACCGGGCAACAACAGCACGCGTTCGCCCCAGTCAATTCGCAGCACCAAAGAATTCGCGTTGTCGTTGGCGTCGATTCGTTCTCGGGGTGGGTGCAGCACTTCCAACTGATCCAGCCAGCTCGGTTGGCCACGTCGAATTCGTTGACCGCGGCTGACTTCTTGCACCGGAATTTGGTGGCGGCGGATTGTTTCGGAGGCCCTGGCCAAGGCAGTGCCGTCGCCCTCAAAAAAGCCGGGCGGAACGAGGACCATGCCAATGGAGAATCGCTCGGCCAATCCCGGCAACGCGTTGTAGTGATCGGTGTCCGCGTGCGACAGAAAAATCCCATCGATGTGGGTGGCTCCCAGCGACCACAGCGCGTCCTCGATGTTTCGGCTGGTCGCGTTGGCGTTGCCCATCCAGCCACAATCGTAAAGCCAGATCTCTTGACGGTTGGGGCGAAGGATCGTTGCGGTGCCATGTCCTACGTCCACGAAAGTTGCTTCCAAGGTTTGGTTGGGGAGTTCCGCCGGAGAGGTCGCCAGCGCCAACGCGATCCCAATCCACCCGACCAGCAAACCGGCTTCGATGACTCGGCGGCGAATGCCTCGGGACGTGACCATCGGCCGGATTGCCGCCCAGGCAACCAATCCCAAGTAGAACGTGACAACCCAGGACGTCGGTGGGGACGGAAGCCAAAAGTGACCACCGGGGAGATTGGCCGCTGAATCGATCACCCACTGCATGATCGAAAGCAGCTTCCCGCAGATCCCACCGGGAATCCAAGCCAGCGAGGAAAGCGACCAGCCAGCCAAGATCGTCAGAACTCCGGCGGACAACGCGAGCGCCATCAGCGGCGACAGCATCACGTTGACGATGACGCTGATCGGCGAGACGACATGGAACTGCGACCACACCAAAGGCAGAGCCATCAACGTGACCGCCCCGCTGTACCACAGCACTCGGCCGGTCCATGAGGCGATGAATGACAGGACTCTTCGCCACGCCGCTTGAGATTGCTGGGCCAGTTCGTCGAAGCGTTCTTCCACGCGAATCGTTTCCGCCGCCGGTGTCAGTGCATTGGAAAAGGGGCGTCCACAAAGCAACAGGGTGGCGACGGCCAAAAAGGACAATTGCACGCCGATGCCAAAGATCTCGGCTGGCATCCAGATCATCAGAATGATGGCCGCCAACGACAGTGAATTCAGCGGGTGGTGGGGACGAGCAAGCAACCTGGCCAGAATGACCGTCGACAACAAAATGGCGGCTCGGGTCACCGGAGGTCGAGCACCGGTGATGGCCACATAGAACAGCATCACGATCACGATCAAGGTGACCGAACCGGAGAGTGGCAATCGCAGCAGTCCCGCCACCGCTCCCGTCAACAGGACGATGATGCCCAAATGCAATCCGCTGACGGACAACAGGTGTGCGGTGCCCGTCACAAGCAAGCGTTCATTGGTGGTTCGGTCCAGGAAATCGCGTTGCCCCAGCGTCAACGCGAGCGCCAGTCCACGCTGCGATGGTTCGATCTGATTCAGGATGGTGTCTCGAGCCGAGGCGGCTCGATCGGCCAACCAACGCTGGAGCCAGACATCCCAGGAAGACTGCCCGTTTGCGTCCCCTGCGTTCGGTAGCTGTTCGACCTGAGCAGCCGAGCCCACACGCATGCGAGCATGGATGTTTTGTCGACGTGCTGCGATCCGTTGGTCGGTTTCACCCGGGTTGCTGGGCGGCGGAATCGCTGCGATGCGACCGTACAGCTTGACCGTATCGCCCGGTCGCAGGTCCTGTCGTTCTGCATCGACCATGACCATCACGCGGCCGGTGATCGGAACAGGTTGGGTCCCTCGTCGCATGGTCACCACCCGAACGACCAATCGAGTTTGGTACTGCACGTTGTGGTGGCCGTTGGGGCCGGAACCCATGCCTACGACATCGGACGTCCGCGCGACGGTGTTCTCCAGAGCATCGCGTTGCAAGCGGACCGGTTCGTCGATCACAGCAACCATGACGGTTGGTTCTTCTTCGCTCGACAAAACTTCCCGAATGGTCGCGGAAGCGTACTGCCATTCATCCAGGGCGTGCCGGCCCGCGAAAGCAAACAAGATGAATCCAAACCAGCACGCAGTTCGAAGGCGGGTGAGAACTTCTGTGCGGATGCGAAGCGAGTTGGAAAGCTGGGGGGCGGCAACCCAGGCGATCCACCAGACCAACACCATCGCACACATTGTGCCCAGCCAGAACTGCATGGACTGAGGGAAAACGCGGTCGAGCAACAGCCCGCCCAATCCCGTTGCCGCAAACATGGTCAGCGGTTGGCGGCTGGGAAGCTCGGCCAGGTGACGAGTCGAGAGACTGCCTTGCCGCATTCTGAAGTCAATTCCTAGAGAAAAGTTGAGAGCGACGGACTGCAGGCCGGATAACCCGCATAACCGGCGAGGCTTCTTGCCCTTTCTGCTTGCCTGGTCGGCAAACTCGCCGGAAAGCTCAGCCCTGGCCTAACCCGCGTGCTACTCATTGTACGGCCAAGAACTCTCGGTCACACGCTTCTCGATCTTTGAGGGATGGGACAAATCGTCCACGTCCCAACTCTTCGCACCGTTTCTTATTGCACGAGGAAACCCATGCCAACGACTGTCAAATCATCGTCCAAGACTTCGACCGCCAGCAAAACCAAAGGTAGCAAAGTGAGTGACGAAGTCGTGACCATCGATCGTCGTCGCAACGAACGCCGCGACGGCAATGCCGATGCAAGCGATGCGGGGATGATGGATCAGCCACGTCGAAAGAAACAACGCCGTCGTCACATTGACCCGACCACTTGCGAACGCGACTACAGCGACCAAGAAGTCGAGTTCATGAAGGCGATGGACGACTACAAGCGTGACTCGGGGCGGATGTTCCCAACGTGCAGCGAAGTCTTGGAAGTGTTGCGTTCGTTGAACTACGTCAAGCTGTCGGACGATCAGTTCGAAGAGTTGGGCCTGAACGACGAAATCGAAGGCGAAGAGAGCTGGAGCGAAGAAGAGTCCGATGAATTGGCCGAAGTCTGATTCGACCATCGAGCCAACGTCGATCCGGTTCCACCGGACTCGCCTCCTACGGCATCCAAATTTCGCCGCGACCGTCGATGTGACGGTCGCCCCGGCAGACACGGAGTGATCGCAAGGATTCAGGCGTCAGCCAACTGGCACCACTGCTCCGACCGAGCAACCCAACAAACGCCGACCGAAGTGGAATCGGTGTTGAAAAACGATTTGCATCGAGTGTTGGTTGCTGGCCAAAGATCAACGTTCCACGACGCATTCCATAGGCAATGTTGGAGCCACATTTTCCAGCCACGCCAATCGTGCCAGCCACCTGCCACGTGGCCAGACGTTGCCCCGCATCGCCATCGATCCAAATCTCACCGCGACGCATCCGCTGGCCCGCGTCATCGCCGGCGGAACCTCGCACGATCAGTTGGCCACCGTTCATGCCAACATTGCGGGCGCCTCGCGGCGAACCGAGGTGATGACCCGCGTTGCCATGCACCACGATGCGGCCGCCCAGCATGCAGCTTCCCGCATGATCGCCCACGTCGGACTGGCAAATGATCTCGCCCAGTTTGTGTTGGAAACCCATTCCTGAAACGTGTCGCAAACACCCATCGATGACCAATCGTGGCATCGAGACATCGGATTGCAGGGAGACCTCAAACAGCTCACCGATCGCAATCGGACCGGATCGAGACGGCAACTCGAACCGTTCGATCTCACTGGCCGAGAGTTGAACCCATTCATCCAGCCGAATTCGCGACGCATCCAGTGGCGCACGCAACGCGGATCGCAGTCGCAATGTGATTTGGCTCATTGTCCGGCCTCCGAATCAGAGGACGGCGATTGGTCGCGAAACAATTCGTGCAGTTTGAAATGGTGTCGGCCCAGTTTGCCGCCGTAGTTGCCCGCCGACACGCTCATCAATCCTTCGGCAGCACCGGCTTGGCAAGCGGCAGCGATGCCGACTCGCATGGATTCTGCGATCTCATCAAACGACAGTCCATCAATCACGACTTCGATCGCCGCATTGGCTTCGGGGGGGAGTGCCGACGGTGTGATTTCTCGAAGTGCGGGGCAGAACGCGTCGTTGGTGGATGCAAACAACGCGGCGTATTTCGATCCGACTTTGGAACCGCTGCGAGTCGTTCCGCCGGGAAAGGGTGTGATGATGCCGGGCAACTCTCGCATCGCATCGATCGCAGCACGACTGGCGATCGTCACAGACTGCATGCTTCGTCCGACCAGGATGAAGTTGCCGCCGCCGATGGCATCCACCCGGCCAACGTCGTGCTGGCAAACAAATTCTCCGTCCATCACGGGAATCCGCCAGTACCGCACCGGACGCGATTTGCCATCCGCATCCAAGTGCTGAATCTGCTTGCTGATTTGGTTCCCGTCGCCAAAGTATCGCAGTGACTTCCCGATCGGGACTCGTTTGGGATGCACCTCACGGCCGCCTGGGATGCCACCGTACAAAGCGGTTGTGGGGCAAGTCAAAACGCACTGGCCCGCTCGTCGGGGAATTTGCTTTTCGAGATCTTTGCCCGACATGCCGAACGCCAAAATCGCGACGCCGGGGCGTCCATCTGGAGTCTGCTCGGGTGCCAGCGTTTGTTCCACCGCGATCTCAAGACCGCAGGCAATGACGCTGGTTCCAAACCCGCACATCGCCGTCGCGGATTCCTCGCACCAACGTCGATCATCCGCCGTCACGATCAACCGGGTGGCCTTCATGTCAAAGGCTTCGGCAAAGGTGTCTTCGACCGCAACACCGGCAATCGAGAATCGGTTCGATGTTTGGGCGGAGTCAGCCATTTGTGTTCTCCGATCCATTGGTTTCGATCAAACGCGTGCCGATCACGTCGTCCATCTCACCTTGGGAAATCTGCAATCGGTCCAACGCGTAGGTGCCTGTGCGAGCATGCAATTCGCGGAATTTGGGGACGTAGGTTGGGTCGACTTCGACCGACGCGGCCAACGTGTTGTCTCGTGGGATGGAATCTCCAGCGTCCATGTTTTGACCCCGTGAACGAATCCGAACGCCCTGTTTAAAGACATCCCGCGGGGTGCGGAACATGGTTTCGACGTTCGTGTCCTGTTCGTACACAACCACATCGGCAATGCATCCCGGCTGCAATCGACCTCGATCGGAAAGCCCTAGGATCGAGGCCGGTGCGGACCGTGTCATCACCGCGATGTCGTCGAGTGTGTATTCTCGATCGATGCCCGCCAGTGAGCTGGCCGCCGCGGCGTCGGAGTGAATTTCAGTGAGCGCCGTTTCTCGTAGCGAACGATCGGTGAGCAAGGCGATCAGGTGCGGGTAAGCCGTGAACGGACCGCCGTTGGGATGGTCGGTGGTCAAGAAAACTCGCGAGGGGTCATCGACCATCAGGAACAATTCCAACCCGATCGCCCATTGCAAGCTGTGGACAAACTCACGGCGTGCGTATTTGAATGGCACCACGCCGCAACCGGCTTCGCATTCGATGTCCAGCAACACTGACTTGCGAGGTTTCGCGAGTTTGCGGTGATCGAATTGATGCATGGCATCGGCACTGATCGTGACCGTTTGGCCAAATTGAATCTGTCCGACGTCCAGCGTCACGTTCGGGTTGGCTTTCAGGGCATCGGCCAACTTCGCTGCTGAAGAAGAAAATTTGTACGGTCCTTCGACGCCGTAGCTGTGGAATTGAGCGTGGGTCAAATGAATCGGATAACCATCGGCGGCTCGGATGGTTGCCAACGTGGATTCAATGTTGCCAGGCACGCCCAAGTTGCTGCAGTGGATGTGCAGGGGGTGCCGCAGACCGATCTCGGACACGGCTCGGCAAAGCACGCGAATGATTTGGCCGGGCGTGATACCGTACTGGGGATGCCGCGTGTCGACATCCATCTCGCGTTCGTTGAACTTGAACGCGTTGATGCCACCTGGATTGACGACCTTCACCGCGATGCAGCGAGTCGCCTGGACCATCCAAGCCACATACGCATTGATGACCTCTTGAGGTTCCTCATCGGCGATCAATCGCAACAGCACGTCGTCGTTGCCGAGCAAGCAATACCCACCGGTGTCGAGTCCCCGGACGTCGGCCATTTCCGCGTGAGCCGATCGGGCGTTGCAGGGGATCACGGCGGGCTCAAAGCACGTCGTGTAGCCCATGTCCAGGTAACGCGAGGCGGTCACAGAAGCCGAGGGAAGGAACTCGCATGAGGCGGCGTCTTCTCCAGCGAGGCCTGTCGCTTCTCGCCAAGGCGGCATTTGATCGCCTAGCAACATGCGGGCCAGCGTGACTTTTCCACCGCCGATGTGCGTGTGCAGATCGATGCCGCCCGCCATCGTGATGCAGCCACTGCCGTCGATGATTTGATCCGCGACCGTTCCTGGTTCAGGTGCCGCGACGAGGCGACCGTCTCGCCACCACAGGTCCGCGATCTCGCCACCCGGTTTGGCTCCTGGTGCCGACGGGTCGATCAGCCGGCTTCCTTGGAGACATGTGAGCATGGTGATGAAATGACGATCGCGAAGCGCGGAAGGCGAATGGACGCTGCCGCAGGAAATGAATGTTCGGCGGGAATATACGCGAATTCCCGTGTCCCTGGTACGATGCTCCCCCTGAACCCAGTGACAGAAGGCCAGCCGCCGGGCGGTTCCTGGTCAACGTCACCGCGTTCCATCTCCGTTCAGATTTGTTCTCTCCACCTCCTCGATCCGATCTCCTTGTGTGTCCTATGAGTGAATTGATTATCAGTGTCAGTGGTCTTCGTGGCATCTTGGGTGAGACCTTGACGCCCGAAGTCGCCGTGCGTTTCGCGGCCGCGTTCTCGGCATCGATGCCCGAAGGCAAGATCGTGATTGGACGCGATGGACGCACGACGGGACCGATGCTTCGCAGTGCCATTGTTTCCGCACTGACGGCCTCCGGACGCGATGTGATTGATGCGGACGTCGCCGCGACACCCACCATCGGCGTGCTGGTTCGCGAACTGGGAGCCGTCGGGGCGATCGCGATCTCGGCCAGCCACAACCCACCGGAATACAACGGGATCAAATTGTTTGGTGGCGACGGGCGAGTCCTCGACGCCGAATCCGGAGCCAAGATTCGAGACGCCTACTTTGCGGGCACCAATCGATGGGCCACCTACGACCAGATCGGTGAGGTCAGTTCCGTCGAAGATCCCCACGCCGCGCACCTCGAGAAAGTGCTGGCGACGGTTGAGGTCGATGCGATCAAGGCCAAACAATTTCGCGTGCTGATCGACAGCAACCACGGTGCGGGCGGTCTGCTCGGCGTGCGATTGCTCGAAGCGTTGGGGTGCACCGTCGAAGCGATGGGGCACGAACCGACGGGGAAATTCGCTCACACGCCCGAACCCACTGCTGAGAACCTGCAAGGCATTTCCGCGGATGTGACGGGACGCCAGTGTGTGGTGGGGTTCTGCCAAGACCCCGACGCGGATCGCTTGGCGTTGATCGACGAAACAGGACGCTACATCGGCGAAGAATGCACGCTGGCGTTGTGTGTTCGGCAAGCCATGGAAACCGGTCGCACCTCAGGTCCGATCGTGATCAACGGGGCGACCAGTTCGATGAGCACGTTGATCGCAGAGCAGCACGGCGTCGAGACGTTTCGCAGCGCGGTGGGCGAAGCCAACGTTTGCGATTTGATGATCGCGAAGAAGGCCGCTTACGGTGGCGAAGGCAACGGCGGTCCGATCGATCCCACGGTGGGTTACGTTCGCGACAGCTTCGTTGGCATGGCGCAAACGTTGGCACTCTTGGCGCGAACCGGAAAACCATTGAGCGAACTGGCCGACGAGCTTCCGCAGTTGAGCATCCACAAGAGCAAAGCCGGTGTGTCAGCCGAACGTTTGCCGGCGGTCTTTGACAAGTTGGAAGCCAAGTTCACCGACGCGGAAGCAACCCGTGGCGACGGAATGCGTTTGCAATGGTCGGATCGTTGGCTGTTGGTCCGCGGCAGCAACACCGAACCGATTGTCCGCATGATCGCGGAAGCCCCCACGGCGGACGAAGCATCGTCGCTGTGTGACCAAGCCGCTGAGTTGCTGGGTTAACTCACCGTAGGCCAGGTTCCACCTGGCGATGCTGATTGGCCGGCCAGATTCACGCTCGCCGACCGAGCGTTGGGACGCCTCGCTTTGTGCCAAAGCATCGGCTGAGGTGCCAGGTAATGACCTGGCCTACTTGGTGCACAAACAACGTCGCCGGATTCGCCAGAATTCGGATTCTAACAAGCTCGCGTGCGTTCCGAATCCTTGGCGAATCCGGCGACGTGGTGTCAGGTCACGGTGGCGAAGATCGTCCAGACGCCGGTGATCAGCATCGCGATGCCGGACAACCACAGCATCCCATCCCACAGTTTGCCAGGACGCAGGCCGTCGACCGATCGTTTGTAGCGGAACCAAATGGCCGCCCCAGCGATCAGTGGCAACACCACGCCCTGGGTGACGCCGCTGATCAACACCAGTTTCGCCGGGGACGGGAACGCGATGTAGAACCCCAGGCTCATGATCGGGAAGAACGCACCGAGACCGCGGACCCATTTGTCTCGCGTCGCCTGGCTGTCGTCGATCCATCCGACGACTCGCAGCGCATCCGAGAACACGCGTGCGTGCCCGGCGCAGGCGACGAAGAATGTGCTGTACAGAACCGCGATTGCGCCAAACAGAAACAACGCCGCCGCCCAGTTGGAGAACACAGGCACATACATCACGGCCAGCGTTCGGACCAAATCCGACTTCTCTGGGTTCAACCCGACACGGTGCAGCACCGCGGCGCCGAGCAAGTAAAACGCGACGGTTGCAAAGGTGTAGACCAGCATCGATCCCCAGGCGTCGACCTGCATGACTCGCATCCATCCCGCCGCACGCTCACGCCACTGTGGTGTGCCATCGTTTTTGCCGGTGAACTTGGCATAGCCTTTTTCGAGGCACCAATACGGGTACGCGATCAACTCGCCGGCACCCACACCGATGATGCCAAACGTGGCCAAGGCGGTCGCCAGCGCTGTGCCGCCGTTTTCTGAGGCGGGCAGGGCCCCCTTCAATCCGGAGAAGAATTCGCTGGCCGTGACGCGGTAATCGACCTCGCCCTGCAACAAGAACAAGTTGATCAGGGTCAGCAACGTGAACGATCCGACCAGGACCGTGCTGAAGGTTTGAATCAACCCATACCGACCGACAAACAACAGGATGCTGGTCGCGATCGTGATGACCGTTGCCCAAAGTTTGATGTCGGGCGGTTCGTTTTTGCCGTGTTCCAGTTCGTGCGCCAACCGCAACGCGACCACTTCGGCTTCGCGGTGGTCGAGTTCTTGGAGACGCGTGGGGGCTTCCTCGGTGGAACGCTCGGATTCGGATCGGACCGCGTAGCGTTCGAAGGTCAGCAACTGCTCCGCGTCGGCGACTTGGTTTTCTGAGACGCCGTGAGCGGTCGCTGGCATGGTGAGTGCGACCGCTTGGCCGACGCTGCCGACGATCCCGCCTTGTTGACCGATGCTGGCCAACCACATGACGGCCCAGGCCCAGACCAGCCAATTGCCATGGCGTCCCAGACGCGGGCCCGGCAGTTCGTTGAACGCTTGCAGGGACGTCTTGCCGCTGGTCAGCGTGTATCGCCCCATTTCGACCTGTGTGAAAACTTTGACCACGCATCCCAGCAGAATCAGCCACAGCAGGGTGAACCCGGCTTCGGCACCGGTTTTCGTGGTCGCGATCAATTCTCCGCTGCCGACGATCGAACCAGCGATGATCAGCCCTGGACCGATGTTGGTGAGGATCCGCCACCAGTGCGTGGGCGGATCTCGGCGTTCCGATTCTGGGGATTTCAAAACGTGCTCGCGTTCGACAACAGAGGTGGGATGCAGGGGGGAAAGCTTGATATAGTAGCACCACCATGCCACGCGATGAAAATCAACTCGATGCTGAATCCCAGCGACCGCTCGACACCACCATCGGTGTTGTCACGCCGGAGAACATTGCGTTTGAGTATCAATTGGCCGGTCCATTTCGGCGGCTGCCGGCTTACATCATTGATGTCTTTGTGCGAGCCGCGGTGATCGCCGCGATCGGGTTGTTCTTGCTGCTGTTCATCGGCCTGTCGGGGTTGCAAAGCCTTGGTTCCTTCGCCCTCGCGGCGGGAATCATCAGCTACTTTCTGGTCAGTTGGTTTTATGGGGCGGCACTGGAAGCGTTTTTCAATGGCCGTACCGTTGGGAAATGGGCCTGCGGCATCCGGGTGATTGATGTCGATGGGTGCCCGATCAATGGGAAACGAGCGGTGCTTCGCAATCTGCTTCGGATCGCCGATTTGGCGCCCGTCGCGGCGCTGAGCAGTGTGGATGAGAGCATTCCGCCCATGTTTTTGATTCCCACGGGCATGGTGGGGCTGATCTGCGTGATCAGCACGCGCCGGATGCAGCGATTGGGTGACATCGCCAGCGGCACGATGGTCATCATCGATGAAAAAACGTGGCAATTGCCGGTTGCGAAAATCGATGATCCCCGGGTCGCACCTCTGGCCACGTTCATTCCCGGCGACTACGCGATTTCGCGAAGCATGGCCAGGACGCTGGCCATTTACGCGGAGCGACGGCACTACTTGACCCCCGCACGACGCCGAGAAATCGCCCGGCACCTGACGATTCCTTTGATCGATCGATTTGAGTTTCGGCCCGACATTGACGCCGATTTGTTGATGATCGCACTGTATTACAAGACATTCTTGGCGGAACGAAACGCGGAACCCGCGGATTTGGGGCCATTGGCCGGCTACAGCCCTCTGATTCGGGACATGGTTGCCCCGGCGACAACCGCTTAGAAACGCCTCGTTGATGACTGGCGTGGTGGGCGAGGTGACGAGTCCTCTCGTACGCGAACCAGGCGGCTTGTGGGCTGTCGGTTTGGGCGTCAACGACGTTTTAACGCAAGTGGGATGGGCACTCTTGCCCGTCAGAGTGATGGATATCGGCCAACCAACAACGAAATCCAGAATCCGGTGAGCGAAGGACTCGATGTGGTCCCTCGCTCACGCGTCGGGTTGTGATTTGCACTCGGTTCTCGCAGGAAGCACTGAAACACCAGCGAGCTTGTGCCGAAATCGAAGCGCGTTCGGGCCCGTTCCCTGCGACTGGTGTTTTTGTGTTTCACGCCGTCGCGGGTTCGACTTGCGACGCCGTCGCCGTTTTCGCTATCGTCGCGCGTTGAGAATGCCCCGAAACCGCGTTCGAGGCACCGACGACCCGCGACAAGAGCAAGGACGCGATTGTGGCCCCACAACCTCAACCAAATCACGGCACGTCCATTTCGACGTTGACGCCGCTTTCGCCGTTGGACCAAATTCGTTTGGTCCGTGAGACGATGCTGCGAGAAGCCGACGCCATCCAAAAAGCCGCCGCGATCGCTTCGTCCGATGCCGCGGAAGCCGCCGCTTGGATCAGTCGCTGCGAAGGATCGATCATTTTGACCGGGGTCGGGAAAGCTGGCTTGATCGCTCAAAAACTGGTCGCAACGTTGGCCAGCACCGGATCACCCGCCCACTTTTTGCACCCCATCGAAGCCGTGCATGGTGATTTGGGACGCGTGCAGTCCAAGGATTTGGTGTTCGCCTTTTCGAATTCTGGACGCAGCGAAGAAGTCGTTCGCGTGGTCGAGTACCTGAAACATCAGGCCTGCGGCATCATCGCCGTCACCGCAGACCGAGAGAATCCGCTGGCAATGCTGGCGGATCATGTCGTCCCAATCGGACGCCACCGCGAGGCCTGCCCGGATGGGTTGGCTCCCACCAGTTCCACGTCGGTGATGTTGGCTGTTGGAGATGCGATCGCGGTCTTGGCGTCACGACTGTGCGGGTTCACTCCCGATGATTTCGCTCGTTTTCATCCCGGCGGTGCCTTGGGACGAAAGCTGGCCGATGTGCGGCAAGTCATGCGTCCACTGTCCGAATGCCGGGTTGCGCCGCGAACGATCTCCATTCGCCAAGCCATGATGGTGGGTGGTGCCGGACGTCGAAGTGGGGCGATTCTGTTGCTCGACGAAAACGACCGACTAGCCGGGATCTTCACCGACAGTGATCTCGCACGGTTGTTGCAACAGCGTCAAGAAACCAGCTTGGACGAACCGATCGAACAGTTCATGACCAAGCAACCGATTTGTGTCGCGGACGACGAGCGTCTGCCGCGGGCAATTGAGATTTTGTCAGAACGCAAAATCAGTGAATTGCCCGTGGTGGATTCGGATCAACGCCCCATCGGGGTGATCGACATCACCGACTTGGTCGCGACGGGCGATGTTCGCCAAATGACCCCCACCATCCCCGTCTCAACCTCGTCCAATCAAGACGACTCATCCGGTGAAGATGGGCCTCGCTGTATCCCCATCACTTCTGGAGACTGATTTGTCCTCTCGCCATCCAATGATTTCAGATCGTGACATCGCCGGCAAAATCAAATGCATTTTGTCGGACGTCGATGGCGTGTTGAGTGATGGGAAACTGTATTACGACTCCACCGGAGCAGAGACAAAAACGTTTCATGTTCGCGACGGGTATGGCATCAAAGCCTGGATGAATGCGGGACTGCAGTTTGGGATCATCACGGCTCGTCACAGCGACGCCTTGGCGCGTCGGGCCAAGGAATTGGGCATTGAGCATGTCGTGCAGAACTCCGGCGACAAATGGCAATCCGCGACCGAGATGATGTCGGTGATGAAGGTCACCCCGGAAGAGGTGTGTTACATCGGCGATGATGTTCCCGACATCACGGTGATGCGCCGGGTGGGGTTGGCCGCTGCACCGGACGACGCCGCCATTGATGCTCGCGAGGCCGCGCACTGGATCACGCGTTTGCCGGGTGGAACGGGCGCGGTTCGTGAATTGATCGAACGTCTGATGCGAGCCGGAAACACTTGGCCGTCCCTTTCGAAAGACCCTCCATGCTGACGCAGTTGCGCGACTACTTGGTCGGCCTGTGTGTGTTGGTGGCAGCGGCCGGTCTCTATCAAGTCACCGTGGCGGCATGGCTGACGCCGCCCGAAATCGTCGCTGCGCCCGTCGCTCCCACCAAAGTGAGTGGTGGCGATGGCAACTTGGATGACTTGTTTGCTGAAACGGATTGGCAACGCGGTCGCACGATTCGTTTGAAAACAGACGACGGGATGCTGCTGTGCCAAGAATGCACCCAAAAAGACGGTCAGACGTGGGAACTCAAACCGATCACGATCGTCATCGGTCGCGGCCTGAATGAGGATGGTTCGAAAGAGCCGATCTTGATCACCGCCTCCGAGGGTGCTTCGATCAAATTCGATGCCCCGTTGGATGTGATGAGCGGTGTCGCACCTTCGATCGAACGCGGTCAACTTCGCGGCGAAGTGATCATCCAGCGATCAACCCTGCCCACTGGCGACGCGGCCGAAATCGCTTCGTCGGCCTACCAGGTGCGTGGGATCGCCGCCGAGCCTCCGAATCCCAAGGACGCAGGGGATTCCGTGCTGCACATTCGGACGTCCAACGTCGGCATCGATCGCCGCACGATTTGGACCAACGACCCCATTCACATGCAGGTCGGACGGGCCACGATGATCGGGCGTGTGCTGACCTTGCACTTGGCCGCATCCGCCGGCCGATCCAACGACGTCACCGGCACCTTGGACCGCATGGAGTTGGTGTACCTGCAGAAACTAACGTTGCCACTGGATGACCCACACGACCCGTCACAAGACGATCGCAAGGGCGTGGTCGAAGTCCGTTGTGGCAACATGATTCAGTATGACTTTGCGCTCGATCAATTGAGTCTGAATCAAGACGTGGAACTGATGCGATTGCCCGCGTCCGCGATCGAAACGGCCAACCAGATTTCGCCACCGCGAGAAGATTGGATCGACCGCTTTCGTTGTGACTCGTTGGTGATGACGCTGCGTGACCCCCTGAACTCGAAGTTGCGGCGTGATGACGCCATGGACTGGATCGATCGCGTCGAAGCGACCGGTTCTCCCGTGCAAATGGACATTCGGTCACAAGCGTTTGGGATGACCGCCGGCCGGGTTCTGTTCGATCCGGTGGAAGGTTGGTTGATCGCGGATCCCGTTTCGGCCGGCGATGTCGCTGGCGCGGTTCAGCCAAACAGTGCGGCGGCCAATGATCCCAACCGAGACTATGTGCGACTGCAGCGTGGCGACTTGGAAGGCTTTCTGTCGCAGATCCGGTATCGATTCAATCCGGCCGAGCCCAAGCAATTGGGAACCATCACGGTCGAAGGTAGCGGACGGGTGTTTCACCATGCCGCGGATTCCGCGTTGCGTTCGTTCGCTTGGCAAGACGGATTGCAAATTGAACCGCAAGGCATCGCGACCACCGATCAAATGCAGGTCAAATTCGCGGTCTGGTGCGAAGGCCAATTGCAGGCGATGTTGGCCGATGGCGGATCCTTCTTGGCCGACCGCGTCGAAGGCATCCTGAGTCCCGTTGCCGATGTCAAACCCAAGCGTTTGGGGGATTCTCAAAACTCGGAGGGTTCCTTGGACCAAAAATGGTTGCCGGAAAGCCTGGCAGCAATCGGCAACGTGCAAATCAATTCGTCGTCGTTGCGTGCCCGCACGAATCGCATGCATCTTTTCTTTCAACATGGAAAAGAAGCCCAGAACGGACAAGGGAATCAAGAGAGCGACGATCCGATCCGCAATTGGGTCCGGCAACCTGATTCGTCCAACACCGCCGTTCGTGATCGTTCGAATCCAAACCCGTCTCAGCCAGCGACGATCCGTGGTGACATGGTGGCGGCGACGTTGTCGATGGACGGTGGAGACTTGACCGCAACGGACCTCAGCGTGACCGGCGGAGTCGAAGTCACGCATCCCATGAAAACTCGCGTTGCGAAGACACCGATTCCTGACAGCGGTGCGAGCACCGTTCCGGCGACCTTGTTGGCCACACTGACGGGAGAGAAACTGCGTTTTCGGGATGGTGGTGGCAGCGATGTGATGGAACTGACTGGCACGCCCAGCGTTCCGGCACGACTTCAGATGGGGGACGGCTATTTCATTGGTCCTCAAATCCAAGTTCGACCGGAAGACAACTTTGTGTGGGTCAATGATGCGGGGCAGTTTGTGCTGCCATCGCACATGTTGCCATCGCTTTCGGTCGCTTCTCGCAACCCATCGCAATCGACGGCGCGGTGGTCGCGGCCCCCACGTTGTCGCTTTGGTGGTTCACTGACGTTCGACGGAAAGGTCGCGACGCTTGCGGGCGGCGTGGTCCTCGACACGGTGATCACCCAAGACGAATCGACCAACGAGATTCAGATGCGTGGCGATCAGTTGATGTGGACGCTGACCGACCCGATCCACCTGCGAACACCCGCCAGTTTCAAAAAGTCCGGCATCGCCGAAATTGCATTGGTGCAAACCGGATCGCAACCGGTGGAATTGACCGTGGACCAATTCGCTCGCGATGGTGTGCATGAGTCGCGGCATCATCTGCAAACCTCTCGCCTCGCGTGGGTGCCGGGGGCGGATCCCAACCCAGCCGTGCAGAACGCCGCCGGTGTCGCTCCGGTTTCGACCAGTGAGGGTGCCTCGGGAATGATCATCGCGCCGGGCCCAGGTTCTTATCGAGCTTGGTTGCGGAACGCGAAAGGCGGCAATTTGTTGACCAGCAATGCGCCTGCCAATTCCCATCCTGCGAGCAACGCCACGGGCTCACCAAACGGTGCACCGGATTCGCGATCGTCGGCTTGGAACCCCGGCATGATTGAGGACCCGAATGCTTCGGCCTCGGGAGCGGGAGAACGCTCCGAGCCGACGATCATGGGCGTGCACCTGATCTTCCAGGAATCGATGCAAGGCGACTTGCTGGCCAAAACGTTGACGTTTCGTCGAGGCGTGCGAGTGGCCCAGCAAAACCTGCCGGACTTTGAGACGTTGATGGACGCCAGCCGAATGGATTTGTTGTCGGAAGGCGAATCCACCATCGATTGCGATGCCCTGCGAATCGCGGTCGATCCCAGTGTTCCGTTTCGGCAACGCACCATGGGCACGACCACCACCGCGTGGGAAATCGAGGCCTCGGGCGGGGTGTTGTTTCGAACTCGGACCGATAAATCGGCGTTCACGGTCACCGCCGACCGCTGTGGCTACGCCGCGGCCAAGGACTTGTTCACAGTGTTTGGGGCACCCACGCGTCCGGCTCGATTGCAGCAAACGACGGCGCTCGGCAAGCCTGGCCTGAATCTGGAAGTGGGCCACGCCACGATGCGATTGAAGACGATGGAGATTCTGTCGATGCCGACTTTCAAGGTGTTGCCGGGCGACATCTCTTCGCTGAACAATCGACCCGCTCAGAGATAGTCGCCGGATAAACGGAACAACTGGTACGAAGATTGCATTTATGGAGAGCATTCTCTGCATTCAATCCTGTGCTGGCCCGCTTGCTCGTCGTGCACACCAATTGGGGTGCAGAGTTGTCATGTCGATTTTGAACGGGTGAAAACCCTGCGTTCACCGCTCCATCCCACCACGGGCACCGAAGTCATGAGCCAACTGTTGGAAGCGACCCAGTCTGAGTGTCAGGTCCAGCGCACGCTGCAGCGCATCGAGGGCATGTTCCAGGAGCACGAGTCACTCGGCCGCCATGCGAGCAAGTTGAAGATCACCGTCCAAGAATCGAAGGTCGTTTTGGGCGGCACGCTGCCGAGTTTGGAATTGAGACGGCAATTGGTGCCTTCAATCCGCCAAGCCGGAGTCCTTTGGCGAATCGACAACAACGTCGCCGTGGAAAAGCCCGCTTCCGTCGCAAGAGCATCCTGAATTCCCTCCTGCGATTATTGGAACGCAATCGTCTGATGCAACAGATTCGCAACCACTCCAAGTTGCGAGAGATGCATTTTCAAATGGGCTGCCGGATGGTGCCATCCACCCACCATGCAGGGAAATTCGCCCCGGAGGGGCCGACATCGGTAGCTCGGGGCGGAAGCCCCGGGACCGTTGGTGCCCCCTCACGATGTCGCCCCGGACGGGGCCGTCGTGGATGATGTGGCTCGGTATCGGCACGAAATGGCTGGCACGATCTGCCGCTCCGTGACGATTGCGCGGACGTGTTGCCCAATCGAACGTTGGGGCGGTGATATGCCGGTGACCTTGCGGCCGGTGCTGTTTGTGTCCAAGCGGCCGAACCGCGGAGCGGTGACAGAGGAATCCAAACTGGATGTTGTTGCTTGGTTTGTTTTCTGCCGGCTGTCGTCGCTGCTATGTAGGTTTTTTCGTCAAGGGTGAATTTTGGATCTCGCTGGGAGATTCCGATCTGCATCGCAAGCTGCTATTCGATCGT